>CAJYOV010000430.1 GCA_913776405.1 Pseudobdellovibrionaceae bacterium | reverse complement strand
TGTGACAACAGACTGACCGTTTTCAGCTACGACCGCAGAGCCGCCAACTTCCCACTTTCCGGTTTTAGAGTTCATCAACATGATGACCATCTCAGTTCCAGCTGGGAATTCGTTTGAGTTTGGGAGAGTGACAGCAACAGGTGCAGCGAAAGTCGTTCCGGATGGCTCAAGTGCCACGACCGTCTTCGGCATAGCTTCAGCAATCGGCGGCACAGTCGAGTATTCGGCGGAAACGACCGTCATAGAAATCGGTTCCGTCGTTTGACCTGACGGAAATGCTGCTGCTCCAGCTGGAATTTGAAGTGTGACTCCTGGGGCGTTCACATTGGTAACGGTAGCTCCTGCGCTAACAAGCACTTCTTGGCTTGAGCCATCGAGAAGTGTAGGGGCGAGATAAATAGGAGTTTGAAGAATATTGCTTTGCTTCACGCCAATCGTGATCGCAACTGACGTGACCGAAAATTTCTTTGCGACGCCGTCTGTGGGGAGTATCACAGACGTTCCGTCAATGACCAGTTGCTGGTCTCCGGTTAAAATCAGATCCGGATAATTGGCGCGCAGGAACGTGAAAACGCCGCTCGAATCCGTTTTGGTCGCCAGGCTTGTGCCGGCAACAGAGACGCTCGCGTTGACGAGCGGATTGTTATCCGTATCGCGAACTGTACCAGAGAGAATATATTCTTGATCCGCGCCGTAGATGTAGGAATGAGAAACAGTTTCGTTTTTGACTGGATCGTCGACGGAAACTTTAAATTGCGCAGCTGGATCGAGCGATGCAATGAAGCTTCCCTTCGCATCTGCCTGAACTGAAGTGGAATTGAAAAAGCCTGATGAGACTGCCACCGTTAGATTCGGTCGAGTTGCGCCGACGGCGCCTTTGATCAGAAGCTTTCCATTTTTTTCGTCTGGATATATCCCGACAAGAGATGGGTTCAGTGCCTTAATTAAAGAACGAACTTTGATTTCTGACGACGACGAGTTTCCAACGAGGTCCGTCGCGGTAACGAGGATTGAAAACTCGCCCTCTTGTTGAGTCACGAGACGGGCCGTCAATATATTAGAGTTCTGCGGCGTAATGCTGACGCCATTCACTGTTCCAGTTGCAAGTGCTTCGTTCGCTGTCACTTCTACATCGATACCGAAACCGTCTACGTAGTCGTCGTTTGCGGGACGAACGAATGTCAAGACAGGAGCTGTCGTATCGCGCACAACACTAATTCCCACAGGACTAGCAATGTTCCCGGCAATGTCGGTTGCAATGATCTGAAACGCGTTTGTACCTTCATGAATGAGATCGAGGTTCAAACGGAAGCTTTTTTCCGACGTTGTGAAAACGGGAAGTCCATCTTGAGTGACTAGGACTTGAACCGAGTTAGCTTCTTCAATCTTCACATCCACAGAAGAGGTCAGCCCACCGGTTCGCTCTTCATACGAACCGATAGCAATCAGTGGCGCTGTGTTATCGACAACGACTTTTAAATCACGGGTAACTTGGGTTTCATTGTTCCAAAGGTCTTTGGCCGAAAGCACGAGTGAAAGATCGCCCGAATTATTGAGCGCAACTTTTCCGGCAAAAGTTTTGTCGCTTACGTTTACATAAATATCGCCAACTGCAGATGAAGTGACCGAAGAGAGAGGTTCATTCGATGAACCGCTAATGGAAATCTCAACCGGTAGCGCTTTGGTGTAAACGGTTTTTCCAGATTCAGGTTCGGATAGCGCGATAAGTGGCGCGACCTTATCGAAAACATTCAAGGCTTGAACGGTATATCCGGTTTTTCCCAGGTTGTCTTTGACCCAAAGTTTAGGCTCGAAGGTGCCTTGTGTAGCATAGATATGCTCAATGTTTACGCCGCTGCCAATCTCTCCATCGCCGAAATCCCATATGTATTCGGCAATCGAGCCATCGACATCGTTCGATTGAGATGCATTGAACGTGGCTTTAAGTTCGCCCAGATCTGTGTCTGTTGTTGCGACGAATTGAGCAACGGGAGATTCATTGAAAATCACATGAAGGTCATAATCGCTGGAGCTTGATTCTCCTGAGTTATCTTTAACGGTCAGACGAATACGGTAATTCCCGCTCAGTGAATACGTGTGAATGACTAAAGGCCCCGTTGCAGTCTGCGAGTCGCCAAAATCCCAAGTATAATCTAAAACACTGCCGTCGCGGTCATAGGATCCGAGACCGTTGAGCGTAACGGTAAGGGGCTCATATCCGCCCTGTGGATCAGAGGTGAAGGATGCGACAGGGAGAATATTGTAAGCGGTACCTGAAACGACAATTTTGCTGGTTAGAGCACCTTTAACTGTAGTGCTCAGCGTATTCGTGTTCGCAAGCGTTGCTCGTAAGACGAAGCTGCCTTTGAGGGGATCGTAGGACGATGAGGCGAGAATGTTTGACCGTTAAGAACGATTTGGACTCGCTCGAGTGCAACTCGAACTGCCAAGATAACGTTACTCGCCTTACATAAAAGAACGCGTATGATGTTGCCGCTACAAGTTTCGTAAGAGAGATTTTCACCGTTACCGTTTTTGACGGTGAAGACAGCTTCTTTGCCTTCGACAGAATAAAATGTTGAGCTGTACGTTTTCGGTTTGAGAGCGGGACTCATTTCCTTTTTAGGATAGAACTCGGTCGTGACCGATCCGGAAGCGCCGACGCTTACGGCTGGAAAGACGACTGAC
>CAJYOV010000429.1 GCA_913776405.1 Pseudobdellovibrionaceae bacterium | reverse complement strand
GAACAAGCTTCACTCGGGTATTACAACGGTAAAACCGATGCCATGAATCGCGTTGAGCAAGTGTACAACGAACAAGCGAACAAAGGCTTGAACGTGTTCGTAACCGATTTCTTCAACTCGTTTCGTGAATTTGCCAACAACCCAGAGTCACTGGCGACACGCACTCAGGTGAAAGAAACGGCTGAGTTCTTAACGAACGACTTCAAGCGCGTAAACAACCAGTTAAACGAAATCCGCCGCGACATCGACACGCAAGTTTCGAGTCACGTCGATTCCGTGAACCAGATGACGAAAGAGATCGCGCAACTCAACGAGAAGATCATGTTGGTTCAGAGCTCAGGTGGCCCTGCCAATGACGAGCGCGATCGCCGCGATCTTTTGATTAAGCAACTCGGTGAGAAGATCAATATCCGTTGGGCCGAAGGTGAAGGTGGCGCAGTCACGATCACTGCAGGCAACACTGCGGTTCTCGTTGCCGGCACCGATGCGAAAGAACTTTCAGTTCAGTCGACTCCGGGCGATGGTAAAAAGCTCGAAGGCAGCTTCTCCGTGTTCTATAAGAACAACTCGAATTCGGAGCCGCTCGACATCACGAAGCAGTTAACGGGTGGCGGAATTGGCGGCCTTCTTGAAGTGCGCGACACGACGATCACCGATCTCATCGGAAACGTCGATCAAATGGCGTATTCGATTGCGACGTCCGTGAACGAGCTTCATTCGCGAGGTTACGACGCCTACAATCGTCAGGGTCAAAACTTCTTCAAAATGCCAGAAAGCCTCGAAGGCGCTTCGGCGAATTTAGAGCTTTCGGCTGCGGTCTCTCGCGATCCGATGCGGATTGCTGGAGCACGCCACGCGAATTCCCCAGGCGACAACATGGTCGCGAACGCGATCTCGCAACTCCAGTTCGAGCGCATCATGCCGGATCAGAAAACAACGGCTGATGAATTCTACAACTCGATGGTCGGCGAAGTCGGCATTCAATCTCGTAAAGCGATTCAGTCTCAAGAGTCGCAAAAGGGCATCGTCGACAACTTAAAGAATATTCGCGAATCGATCTCGGGCGTGAATCTCGACGAAGAAACGACGAAGCTGATCGAATACCAAAAAGCATTCGATGCGTCGGCACGCTTGATTCGCACGGCAGACGAAATGTTCGACACCGTTCTGAACCTGAAGAGACTGTAAGAACTGAATCAAATTAACCTGAGCTAATAAGCAAAGGTCGCGGAGGCGGAGCTGTAGCGATGAGAGTGGCCGATAAGATGAACTTCGATCAAGTGAACGCGAATCTCGGGAAGAACCGTTCCGAGATGTCGGAGCTGCAAAACCAAGCAGCGACGCAGCGTCGTGTGACGAAGCCATCTGACGACCCGCTTGCGGCAACTCGCGTTCTTCAGACACGCACCGAGATCGGTGCTGGCAAACAATTCTTAAAGAGCATCGCTCAAGCAAGAAACTTTCTCGAGTATTCAGAGCAGTCGCTGGGCGAGTTGTCTGAGACCTTGATGCGCGCAAAAGAACTTGCGATCAACCAAGCGTCTGATGCGAGTGCCAGCCAAGAAACGCGGGCCGTGGCGGCTCTCGAGATCCGCACAATTTTTGATCAGTCGGTGCAGATTGCCAATCGCAAGCAAGGCGATCGTTATCTGTTCGGTGGCTTTAAAACTCAGACACCACCTTTCGATCCAAAAGGGAACTATCACGGCGACACGGGCGAGATGAAGATCTCGATCAACAAAGACGCAAAAGTCGCTATGAACATGTCTGGCGACAAAATCTTCCTTGGCACCACAACAGAAACGCCAAAGCAGCCGATCGTGCCGCAAAGACCGGATGATCAGCCGGATATGGATATTCCGGCTATTCAGGTAAACGTGCGTGCGCCTGCGAGCTTCGCGCCTGATGAGTCGGGACCTATCGCGGATCCGGAAGACAATCTCGCTACACGCGGCACAAACGTTTTTAAAGTGCTGTCTGACTTAGAGGTCGCGCTCAAAGCAAACGATAAAGCAGGTATTCAAGACTCACTCGATCGAATCGACGATTCGATCTCTCAAGTCGTTCGCTCTAGAGCGCAGTTAGGGGCGCGTGTCACGACTTTGACCGCGGCAACCGACAGCTTACAAAAAGGCCAGGTCGATGCGAAAACGCTCGCGTCAAACCTCGAGGACGCCGACACGTTCGAGCTCGTAAGCGATATAAACAAAACCGAAAGTACTTTGAAGGCGTCGCTCATGACGTCCGGGAAATTGATCCAGCCTTCGCTTCTTGACTTCCTAAAATAAAGGGACTAGCTACAGTTCCGTTTTAATTCAGCCGTTAAGCTGATGACTCTTTTGAGTGCGCTTTCAGATTTCTATCTGAAGGGCGTAATCGAGAGGGGCGCGAGAATCGCGCGACAAGCAGAACGTAGTTTGTCGAACTCATGTGGAGTTCGAAATCTTACGAGATCTGTCTCTTTGACCAGGATGTTGAAGGAGATACCCCATGTTGGTTTTGACTCGAAAACTCGGCGAATCGATTGCGATCGACGATCACATCAAAATCCGAGTAGTCCAAATCAAGGGAAAGCAAGTCCGCCTTGGCATTGAAGCCCCGAAGGACACCAAGATCCACCGCGAAGAAGTTTATCTCGCGATCCAAACGCAAAACGAAGAGTCATCGAAGGTCACTTCAGAGACCACTCGTAACGTTGCGAAGCTGCTTAAGCCTTAAGCTCCATTTTGAGCCCTTAAGTCACGCCAAAGGTCTAGGCCTTTGGCGTTTGCACTTCGAAGCGCATGAGCGAACAGGGAATCGTAAAGGCCCCTACGGCGCGACGCTCGAACTGACTGATTTTGCTCACGTTTTAAAACGCGTGACAAGTGAGAATTTGCGTCGCGTCGCAGGCG
>CAJYOV010000428.1 GCA_913776405.1 Pseudobdellovibrionaceae bacterium | reverse complement strand
CCTGATGACCAAGCGCCGTCGATGTCCCAGACCAGGCTTGAAGTTGTTTTGCCGCGTCTTTCAATCGCGCGCTCGATTTGGACTCAGATTCTTTCGCAAGTTCGAGAAGAAGCTGGGCCCCGATCTGTAGATCGACTTTCAAGTCTTGACCTGCAGCTTGACGCTTAAAGAGATCTTCGCGCCAGTGCCCGAAACGATCGAGCCCAGCCTGGATTCTAAAAAAATATCGCCCGAGGCTTTGTGGCACAAACTCGCCATTCCACTCATCGTTCCACTTTGTTGAAAGTGGTGTTGTGGAGTATTCGCTCTCGCTCTCATGACGGTAGAGAAGTCTGCCCTTCACCTTATCGTGACCGTCAGTTAGCAGAATCGCCTGAATGCGCACGGGTTGATCGATGTAACGCTTCGCCGGGAAGCGACCGCCGTCGATCTCCGGGCTAACGCGATCAATGATCACGCGTGAAGGAGCGAGTTTCGTTTCGGCAAAGCTAGAGCTAGGGCTATAGCTTGAAGAAGAAAAAGAGAGCGAAGTCATTCAGCCACCGTACGCCTCTCGCAAAGGTGCTGACAAACAGCGAGACCAATTGTGACGATCAGACCGAGAATCGCCCTCGTGGATATGAAGGTTCCTTGAAGAATGATTTCGCGGCGGTGCAAGACCTGGGCGTCATGCTTAACTCCATGCTTTTGAAACCTGGCACCTAGGAGGTTCCTCACGTGGCAAAATCGACAACTCGCGCCTCTCAAACGACTGAGCAGAAATCAAAAACCAAAGCAGCACCTAAAGCCGGACTGAACGCTCGCGCCGTTCAAGGCAAACCAGCACCGAAAAAGCTCTCGTCTTCGAAAGCGGTGTTGAATAAAAAATCACCACCTAAAGAACTGAGTGCGGATGAGCGCCAACGCATGATTGAACTGGCCGCTTATCATGTTGCCGAACGTGACGGCTTCAAACCTGGCCTCGAGCAAGACTACTGGCTTCAAGGGGAAAAACAAATCAACGACCTCTTGGGTGACCTCTTCGGCGCACAAACCGGTTCGTCAACGAGATCGCTCTCGAAAGCACACTAAATGATGCAGTATCAAGTCTGGCGCGGTACCCCCTCTCCCCTTGGCGCGTCCGTTAAGAAGCGCGGCGTGAACTTCGCCCTTTTTTCAGAAAGTGCCGAAAAGGTTGAGCTTTGCCTTTACGACGAAAACGAAAAAGAGACGGCTCGAATTGCGATTAGGGAACACACGAATCATGTCTGGCATTGCTTTGTTGTCGACCTTAAGCCTGGCCAGCTCTATGGCTACCGTGTTCACGGACCCTACGCTCCGGAACAAGGTCAACGCTTCAACCCAAACAAGCTTTTGATCGACCCTTACGCGCGTGCGACTTCGGGCCCAATCAAATGGGACCCAGCCGTTTTCGGTTACGAAATTGGTCACGAAAAAGAAGATCTCGCCTTCGATCAGCGAGACAGCGCACCCTTCATTCCGAAATCGATCGTTGTCGATTCGCGGTTTGATTGGGCGGATGATTCTGCGCCAGAAACACCGTGGCACGAGACGGTCATTTACGAAATGCATGTCAAAGGCTTCACGAAGCTAATGAAGGACGTGCCCGCAGAACTTCGAGGCACTTACGCGGGTCTCGGTCATCCCGCGGCGATCAAATATCTAAAAGAACTCGGTGTCACCGCTGTTGAACTTTTGCCGATTCATAAATTCGCTGACGACGAATATCTCGTGCAGAAGGGTCTGCACAATTACTGGGGTTACAGCACGGTGAACTTCTTCTCTCCTGATTGGAAGTACTCGCATTCGCCCAAGCTCGGCAGCCAAGTCAAAGAATTCAAAGAGATGGTTAAAGCCCTTCACGCCGAAGGGATCGAAGTCATTCTCGACGTTGTGTACAATCACACCGCTGAGGGCAATCACATGGGCCCGACTCTCAGTTTCAAGGGCATCGATAACAAAGCCTACTACCGACTGGTCAGCGATTCTCCGCGCCACTACATGGATTACACCGGTACGGGCAATTCGCTGAATGTGATCAACCATCACACGCTTCGCATGATCATGGATAGCCTGCGCTATTGGGTCTCGGAGATGCATGTTGACGGCTTCCGCTTCGACTTGGCTTCAACACTCGCTCGAGGCTTTCATGAAGTGAATCAGCTGAATGCGTTTTTTGGAATCATTCAGCAAGACCCCGTGCTCTCGGAAGTAAAGCTGATTGCAGAGCCTTGGGACTTAGGAGAAGGCGGCTATCAAGTCGGTCAGTTCCCTAATCAATGGACCGAGTGGAATGACAAGTATCGCGATACGGTTCGCGGATTCTGGAAAGGTGATGAAGGGAAAATCGCCGATCTTGGATTCCGCTTGATGGGCTCAAGCGATCTCTACGAACACTCAGGGCGTCGACCGTTCGCGAGCATCAACTTTATCACCGCTCACGACGGTTTCACGTTGAACGATCTGGTGAGCTACAATCAGAAACACAACGAAGCAAACCTGGAAGACAACAAAGACGGCAACGACAACAACCATAGTTGGAATTGCGGCGCCGAAGGTTTAACCGATGACAAAGACGTGATCGGCCTTCGTGCACGCATGAGAAAGAACTTCTTGGCGACTCTCTTTCTGTCACAAGGAGTTCCGATGCTCGTAGCGGGCGACGAATGGGGCCGCAGTCAAGGTGGCAACAACAACGCTTATTGCCAAGACAACGAAATCAGTTGGCTCAACTGGGATAAGGCCGATCGCGAGCTTCTCGATTTCGCGAAGTCTCTGATTCAGCTACGCAAAGACCACAGGATCTTCTGCCGCCGCAACTTCTTCCAGGGTGAAAAAATCCGCCGTGGTGAAAACAAAGACCTTCTTTGGTTTTCACCCGACGGAAATGAAATGTCAGACGAAGCGTGGTCGCAAGACTTCGCGAAGTCGGTCGGCATTCTCATGAACGGTCAAGCGCTCCACGAGCGTAATGGCAAGAACGAGCGCATTCTCGATGACAATTTCATCTGGCTTTTAAACGCGAGCCATGTGCCAGTCGAATTTTCGTTCCCGCAAGAAGCGGTCCCGGAAAACTGGTCGCGTGTCTTCGACACGAATGAAACTTGGCCGCAGAACGAGAGCCAGATCGACTTAAAAGAGTCATACACTCTAGCTCCGCGATCCACGGTCTTACTTCGCCAATCACAATTAGCCACGCGATGACCAATCGTAACGAGTCTCTCGAACGTCAAATTCATGACGTTCGGGAGCCCGCGTTTCTGATTCCAATTTCCAACCGACTGTAGATAAGATCGACGCCTATGGGTTCAAAAGATTCGGTTGGAAAGTTGGCCGACGACATCGTCGAATGCGAGCGCTGCCCGCGCTTGCGCACCTACTGCGAAGCGATCGCACGCGAAAAGAAAAAAGCTCATCGCGATGA
>CAJYOV010000427.1 GCA_913776405.1 Pseudobdellovibrionaceae bacterium | reverse complement strand
CTCAAATTCAACACGCTCGGCTTGAAGCTTTTCTTCTTCAATGCGCTTTTGCTCTTCTAGTGCCGCTTGCTTACGCGCTTGTTCCTCAGCCTCGCGTCGTTTCGTTTCTTCAACGTTTTTCTTCCAACGTTCCATGTACGCATCATCGTTTTGCTTCGCCTGCTGAGGCGTTATCTTTTTTCGCCGCGCGACCTCCGCCTGAAAGCTTGAAACCGGCCGAAATAGGTAAACGGCCCCGAGAATTAACAAGATGGCAATCATGGCTCTTTGAAGGCTGGTCATACCTATTTTTCGGTTTTTTCTCGCAACTTCTGCACGCTTTTGGGCCTGCAATGGCGATAACAGGGCCTTAACCGGGCCTTAAAAGGTTGATCTGCCGCTTGAAAATCTCAAAACGAGACAGAGACCACGTGGGAGGCCGCTAGAGCTACAGAATTCAGATGCGATCGCGACGCTTCTCGCTTATGAAAATGAGTTCTGATGTCGCTCCTGAGTCCCCATAGCTCAACTGGATAGAGCAACGGTTTCCTAAACTGTAGATCGCCGTTCAAGTCGGCGTGGGGATAATCTTTACCCAGGGGCTCGCTCGATTTCGCTTCCGCGAGTAGAGTGAGTTCGATTTTTTTGTTTATCCAGATTACTCATTTGTCGTCTTAAGGCGGTAAGGGATCTCTCAAATGAAATTGGCGCTTCTCGCTTTTTCGCTGCTTGTCTCAGGCTCGTCAGCCTTCGCGGCGCAACCGCAGGTTCTTTTAGACTGCAACCTCTCGTTTGGCCCAGATCAGGCCGTTCGCGTTTTGAAAACAGACTCGGGCCTCGTGCTAGAAGAACTCACGAACAAAGGCTCTTTCGTCCGTCGTGAACTCTCCGTTGAAGAGTTTCAATCGAACGAACTTCGTCTTCGCATCGAAAGCCCTTTCGACTCCGGCACTTTAACACTCGAAGAAGATGGCAACTGGTTCTACGATCTCGGTGGTTCAAAAGGCTACGCGAGCTGCCGCTAACGTCCGTCTGATTTCAGATATTCGAAACGAAAAAAGCCTGGTTTTAATAACCAGGCTTTTTTCGTTTCGAAGCTCGCTGAAAGCTCTCGAGCGCTCTTTATTTTTGAATGTCGACGATCGTTGAGCCCTGAACGATGAGGGTCACGGCCGTGCGATTCTGAATCGATTCATCCAGGCTATTGAGCTGTTCGGCGGAGAAGCTCATAGCATCGACGATGTTTAAACCTTTTCCGTTGTTGCCTTGGCAACGGATGATGAAGCCATTGCCATCACCCATCTCCATTTTGGCATCGATGATCGTCTTGAGCGTACGCTTCGTTGCCGTCGCTGCATTTGACTGCGCCTGTGCGAAGTTAGGAGCGATTGACGTCAGAGAGAGTACCATCACAAAGAACAAGCCTGTCGATTTCATTCGGAAGATCTCCTAATTCTACGAACGACGATTTGCAAAGGGCGTACTCATCAATTCGACCGCTGAAGGCCTTTAAGAGCCGTCTACGGCCATTCATCTTGGAAAGAGTTATCCGGATAAGACGCTTTTTGCGGCTTCCCGCCTTCCAATCAGCGAAGTCGCGCCTTCAGTTCCTATAGGTTGCGTCTCATCGGTGTGAACGTTCCTAAAAGAAGGACCCGATTTTGCTTCGTGGTTCCGCGATGAAAAACTCACGCGCTCCCATTCATATGAAGTTAGCAAGTTTGGCCCTGATCGCTCTGACGGCGGCGTCTGCACACGCTCAATCCGAACGAGTTGTTTTGCCGGCCACGGCGAAAGCTTATGAGAAATTCTATAGCGACCGAAGTTTTGCACCCGCATTCGTAAACGGTGGCTACGCAACAGCGCTCGTTTCGGAGCTTAAGCAAGCGATCCTCACGGTTGCGCCACGACATGGTCTGTCGCCACGCGATTATTGGACAGCAAATCTCGAATCGATGTCGCAAATGGCACCGCAGCCAGCGGGCGCAGAAGCTGCTTACGCGAAGGCATATATCGACCTCGCGATGCACATCGAAATTGGCCGCTTGAACCCAAGCTCCATCAGTAAAGATATTAAGTACGCTCGTCAGCCATTCACAGGCTGGAGCGCACTTCAGGCGGGAGCCTTGAATCAAGGTCTCGCGACCGCTCTGGAAAGCCTTGCGCCAACGCATGAAGGATACCGTGGATTGGTGTCGGCTCTCGAACGGATGCGCGCGATTGAAGCGCAGGGCGGCTTTAAAGCCCTCGCAAAATCGTCTTCGACATTGAAGGTTGGCTCGAGCGCCTCAGTCGTAAAAGACATTAAGTCACGCGCAGCCGCACTTGGCTATTATGTTGCTTCGATTGATACGAAGTTCGACTCTCAACTTTCGACAATCATCAGCGACATCCAACAGAGCAACTTGGCGCCAGTAACGGGTCGACTCTCGCCAAGCGACTCAGCGACTTGGGAATGGTTCAGCGTTTCGAGCGCTCGCCGCATTCAACAGATCGAACTGAATATGGAAAAGTACCGCTGGCTTCCTCGTCAGCTTGAGACTCGCCATATTTTTATCAACCTAGCGACTCAGAAACTTTCAGTTGTCGATCCAACGAATACGATCGAATCGCTGAAAGACATGCGCGTGATCAACGGACGCGCCGAGCGCAAAACGCCTTCGATGCGCGACGAAGTCACAAGCGTTGTCTTCAACCCAAAGTGGACTGTGCCGCCAACGGTCTTTGCTGAAGACAAAGTCACCGCGCTTAAGGGCCTCATTCAGACTCAAGGATACGCTGGCGTAGACTCATGGTTCTCGCAAGGCCGCTACACGGTTGTTGATGATGAGCTTCGTCGCCAGCTTTCGCCGTCGTCGATTGACTGGATGAACTTGAATCCAGCGACAGCGAACTTCTACATCGTTCAACTTCCTGGGTACGATAACGCACTTGGCGTCGCGAAAGTCATGCTCAATAACCCTTGGGCGATCTACCTTCACGACACAAACGACCGAAACCTCTTCTCAAACTCGATGCGTGCTCGCAGCTCGGGCTGCATCCGTATGCAATACCCGCTCGACATGGCGGAATACCTCCTTCGCAACACGAAGTGGAATCGCCCAGCGATCGACGCTTTCGTTCCGCATAGCTCGTACGAAATGAAAGAGAAAGAAACTTGGGTCAAAATCCCGCAGGAAAACAAACTGCCGGTCTACACGCTTTCCGTGACAGCACGCCTTGGCGACGATAACGTCATTCGTTTCACGCAGGACGTTTATAAGCAGAACGCGGCGATCCTCGCAGCCCTTCAAGGAAGCGGCTTTTTGAAGTGAGTCGGAACTAAAGCCTCGTTCATCGAACGGGGCTTTTCTTTTTTGGGGGCTAGATGACTCTAAAGTCTCTTAACGTTGTTCCTGCGATGAGCGCTTTCTTAATCGCGATTTTAACGGGATCGGCGACGCTCGCCGTACAAAACGACGAAGCTTCAAACGCGAACGATCTCGAAACGTATCGCGAGATTGAGTTGAATCTTGACCCTTCGACCGTCGACGCTGCTTGGGACGATAAAGACGATGGCCGTGCTTGGACGAAGATCACGATTCGCGGTCTTGAACGATTTGGCGTGGCTCTCCTGACTGGCGACAACGTCGAAGACGCCGAGATGTGGTGCCCTCGCTACAGAAAATTGGATCTGCAAGATCGAGCTCGCTTTTGGGTGCGGCTCATTTCTGCCATGGCGATGAAAGAGAGTTCGTTCAAAGAAGGTCTGAATTACACCGAAAGTTTTAACGACTCAACGAACACGCGTGTGATCAGTCGCGGTCTTCTTCAAATCTCCCGCGAGAGTGCGAAAGCTTACGGTTGCAAGATCGAGCAAGGCACCGATCTCCTCGAGGCGGACTACAATCTCCCTTGCGGCATCAAGATCCTGAATCGCTGGATTGCGCGCGACAGTCGCATTGGATCTGGTCAACTGAAGAACTGGAAGGGCGGCGCTCGCTACTGGTCCGTGCTTCGCGGTGGCCCGTCGAAAGCAGCCATTCAAAAATCTGTCAGTCAACTTGCGATCTGCGGAGCCCGCGATTAACTTTACGCGCGCGCGCGCGCTTTGCGAGCTGCACGCTGTTGATCTCGAAGCGTTCTCGCTCGCGCCAACCTCTCGATTTCAATCGCGAGCGGTAAGTGCGAGCGCAACAGATGCCAGAATTTCGATGCATCGATTCGAATCGCGATCAGTTCTGAATCAGCGGTCACTGTCGCCGTTCGTAACTTTCCGGGCGTCAGCACAGCGATCTCGCCAAACGCGTCGCCTGTTTTCATCTTGTTAATCTCGACCGAGTTTTGAGTGACGCTCGCTTGGCCCTGAACGATGAAGTAGCAAGCATCACCCGCCTCACCTTCTTGAATGATCCGACGCCCGGCAGGGAAGACAACTCGCTGGCCCGACACTAAAATTGCGTCCAGCGCTTCGCTCGGCAACTCTTTGAAGGTCTGACTCTGCATCAACGCTTGAAGAAACCAGATCCGGGCTTGGAGTTCCGCCGACTTCGCAGGGTCGATGTCTTTCATCTCATCGATGTGCGGAATCACCAAAACACGAGATGACTCCATCGCGACCACGTCTGCAGTACGGGCCCGCCCGAAGAAGAAGGCGGATTCGCCAAACACCGCGCCAGGATCAAGAAAGGCGACGATTTTACGTCGCTGGCCCCCGCCAGTCCCCTTCTGCGCCTTGGCGACGGCCAATCGGCCCTCGAGCACGACGAAGAGAGACCGGTCCACACTCCCCTGCCTACAAATGGCTTGGCCCTCAGCAAAGGTCTTAATCTTAGCAAGATCAACGAGCTTTTGACGGACGCTAACTTCAATCTGTCGCAAGAACGGGAGCTTCTCTAAATCTTGCGCGCTTGGCTGTGTCGACTGAACGTCCTCAAACCCATGGGTCGACTTACGACTCCAAAGACGGCGGATAGAGCCACCCGTTTTCTCATCGTAGGAAAATGAAGTCAGAAGATCGAGAAGCGAACTGATCACGATCAACGCGGTCCAAAAGCCGATAACCATAATGGCGATTTTATCTAAACTCGATGCTGACTTTGAGAGCGTCAAAAGGCTCGTCAGCGCAGGCATCACAACAAGTACGACCGTGAGAGAATAAACGATGGTCCAAGCGTACGAGCTCACGATATGCCAACGACTCACTGACACTTCGTCTTCGCTCTTGGAGTAGGCCGATTTCAAAAGCGTTGTCAGTGAAGACTTCGAGAACGGATTCGCTTCCACCAAAAAAGCAAGGATTGAGAAAAAAGAGAACCAGGCCGCAGTTATGGCGTCGGTGCGGCTCAAAGCTAATTTCGCAAAGAGAGCGATGGAGCCTAAACCCAAGATTAAACAGACTGTCGTGAGCAAAGAAAAAGGTGTCCCTCTCGTATCGACTTTCAGTGTCGGCCCCGACGGCTCAAGTGCGAGGCTCAAGCCGGCCTTGAAGCCTGAAAAATAAGTTACCAGTGCACAGATGAGCGCGTAGAGCGAACGCGAACCGCAAAAGCAAAGCGCGTAGATCGCGAGAATCTGAACGCCCGAGAGATGTTGGGCCGCTTGGAGATTCGCTGCGAACGGAAGCGCCGTGAAGGACCACGCTGAGAGCACGAAGAGGCCCGTGGCTGCACCGATCTCGAGCGACGAATTCGTGCTTGATGGATTGAGACGACCGACCGTAATTGATTTCGAGAAGAGCTCGGTTGACGCCAACGACTCCGGCCACACCGATTCCGGCGCTAAAGATTCCGCCAGGCGTTGGGCATTTTTGTTCAGCAGCAGATCGTGATCAGCAAGCAGCAAGAGGAATCGCCGCAATGTCTCAAAGCGAGTTTGACTGCCTGATTCCGGTACGACTTCCGTCAGCTGATAAAGAGACACGCCTCGTTCGGCGGCGTCAAAAAGCGGCTGAAACTGTTTTGGAACTTCAAAAGATTCACCCGCTTCGGGCGTTAAAACAGAACGGCCGTCCCCGAGGAGACGGCGTTGGTAAGGCGCAAGCTTAAGCGGCTCGTTTTCGATCGAGCGCATTAAGCGCTTTCGTCATCGAGCTCATCGTCAGTGATTGTACCGAGGTTGTACTTTTCAACGCGGTAACGCATCGAACGGAACGTAATGCCGAGAAGCTTTGCAGCTTTCTTTTTCACGCCGCCTGCTGTGTGAATCGCTTTGATGAGAAGTTCTTTTTCGATTTGGCCCATGACCTTATCGAGATCGAGACCGTCTTCTGTGATTTCAATGCCTTCGCTTGAGGCCATCTTGCGACCGCTTGGCGTATTCACGAAAGGTGGAAGCGACTCAGGAAGAATCGTCGCGCCACCTTCGAGCGCGACGGTGCGTTCGATGATGTTTTCAAGTTCACGCACGTTACCTGGGTAATCGTACTTCTTGAGAAGGTCCATCGCCTCACGGCTGATTGTCGAAACAGTCTTTGTCAGACGGCCGTTGTACTTCGTGAGAAAGTGCTGTGCGAGAGCAGGGATATCGTCACGGCGATCGCGAAGCGATGGCGTTTTGATATTGATAACGTTCAGGCGGTAGAACAAATCTTGGCGGAACGTCCCTTGGCTGACCATGTCTTCGAGATCGCGGTTCGTTGCGGCGATGATACGAACTTCGACTTTCGTATCGTCAACGCCACCAACTCTGCGAATCACGCGCTCTTGGATTGCGCGAAGAAGTTTGACCTGGATTGAAACTGGAAGTTCACCGACTTCGTCGAGGAACAAGGTACCGCCATCGGCGACTTCGAAAAGACCCGCTTTATCGACGATCGCGCCCGTGAACGAGCCCTTCTTGTGACCGAACATTTCCGATTCCATCAACGACTCTGGAATCGCACCGCAGTTGATTGTGACGAACGGACGGTCTTTCAATGGGCCATTGAAGTGAATCGCTTTCGCGACCATTTCTTTACCCGTACCCGATTCGCCCGTGATCAAGACGTTTGTCGGGGTTTCCGACACACGTTTTACGAGATCGTAGATACGGTGCATAGCTTCCGAGTTCCCGACGAGGTTCTGGAAGCTGTACTCTTTCTCGAGTTCTTTTTTGAGGGAGCGGTTCTCGACTTCGAGATTGCGTGAGCGCAATGCGTTCGCGATGTTGATGCGAACTTCGTCGATCTTGAACGGCTTCGTGATGTAGTCGTAAGCGCCCATCTTCATTGCTTCAACAGCCGACTCGGTCGTACCGAAAGCCGTGATCATCATGAAGAGAAGGTCTGGGTAAGTCTCTTTAACGTGCTTGAGAAGCTCGATACCCGTGACATTCGGCATTTGCAAATCGGAGATCGTCAAATCGAACGACTTCTTCTTGAGCATGTCGATCGCTTTTTGGCCATCTTCAACGCAAGTGACTTCGTAGCCTTCTTTGCGAAGCATGATGTCCAGAAACTCGCGTATTGATTCTTCATCGTCGACTACAAGGATTCTTGGTTTCATACGCTTTTAAAAACGGCGCTTAGCCGTTTCCCCTTTTCTGACCTCTGAATGCTATTGAAAAATTCTCCGATGCTCGTCTTGAATCCGCAAGTGCATTTTGGTCGAGCCCTCCGCTCGACTCACGCGCTGGGAACTCTAGCGTGAAATCGGTACCGACACCTTTTGTACTCTCAACGAATATGCGACCACCATGACTCTCGATGATTTTGTGAGTCACTGCTAGTCCAAGACCCGTCCCCTTCGGCTTTGTCGTATGGAACGGCTCAAAGATCTTTCTCAATCCCACCTCATCGATTCCCACTCCGTGATCGCGGATCTTCACGATGACTTTTCCATCGCGATCTTCCGACGTCAGCGTGACAGCCGGCTCTGCAGCCTCATTCATCGCTTGGTAGGCATTGATGATGATATTCAAGAAAGCTTGTTTCAGTTTGTCTCTGTGGCCCGAGATCAGGTGCGTGGCGCTCAAGTTCAATTCCTGCTTCACATCTGCGCGCAGTGTTTTATTGAACTTCAACATCTCCGCGATCTCGCGAACGAGCGAATTCAGATCGACCGGGTCGTCTTTCAACGTGTCGGGACGAACGAAGTCGAGGAATTCGGTGATGAGGTTGTTAAGCCGATCGATCTCCCGAAGCGAGATCGCCATGAGGCGCTGCTCTTCCTCTTGCCTTGCGGTAAAAGAGCTTCCGAGTAACTGGATACTCCCGCTGATCGACGCAAGCGGGTTTCTGATTTCGTGCGCGATTCCGGCGGCAAGTTGTCCGACCGCTGCCATCTTCTCACTCTGTCTCATCTGAGACTCAAGACGACGAACTCGCGTAAGGTCCTGGAAGGTCAAAATATGGCCGGCAATCTTGTCTTCCGCTGGCAGCGGAGACGCCGTGAGTTCGAGTACAAGTTTCTCGCCCGCAGGTGTTTGATATTGAAAATCGAAACGCGTGGCAGGCCCTGCTTCCGCCGACTCGGCATTTAAGTCGAAGGTAAACTCGCGAAGCTTCTCTTTCATCGAAGGGACAACGGCACCAATGTCTTTACCCACGATCTGACGCGGGATCGGATCGAGGATATCGAGAGCCGCTCGATTCGCTTGAAGAA
>CAJYOV010000426.1 GCA_913776405.1 Pseudobdellovibrionaceae bacterium | reverse complement strand
CGACATCGAAGCGCGTGTTCGGCCATGGCATTGGGGCAGGATCAATCGCTTCCGTACACTCGATGACACACCGATATCTCCAGATGTTGATAGAGCGGGTCTCATCGAAGGGATACTTCTGATTCTTTCGCCAATCGTCGTGAGAGAGTTTATCATCAACACTCATGACGATTTTAGCCTCCGAAGCATTTTGGTATCAGTTATTGTTCTGGAGCTACCGGTCTCACTTGGCGCGCTCAAAGTTTTCAAAAGTTTTACCGGGGTCGAGCCAATTCTACTGAGCGTTGTGTCCGCGCAGTTAATTCTTAGCTTAGCTATACCTTTGGTTCTCATTTTCCACATTAGCTTCAGATACGAAACATTTCGCCTGCGTATGCTGGCCGCTCGAGCCGACCGGCCAGTGATTCTGGTAGACGAACAGGACATTAGGTATAGGATTAAGATCTCGCTCGTTGCGTGCATAGTTCTTTTTCTATTGGTTCTAAAGAAGCTGCACGAGGTAAGTTTGCTTTAACTACGACCGCCTGAGGCATTAATCAAGTCCCCCTGGCAGTATCAAGAGATTGTTTTTTGATTCGTCGAGACCATGAGTCTGCAAAGCAATTCGACGAGCCATGCGTGGTCTTCCGCTCGAATCCTTCGGCACTTACAACTTAAAGCCCTCCGAAAAATCGCGGATGAGCGGTCTTTCACGGCGAGATGAATCTCACGATAGACTTATATCCACCTTAATCAGCAAAGTTGTTATGTCGAAACGAGTTCGACTTTCGCTTAGATGTCTCGCGTGCGCTCGACTGCGGGGAGCGAAAGCTTGAACCTAATTAAGCGGAGTCGCGGTGCGGATTTGAAATGGGGAAGGCTCATCGGGTTTGATGAGCCTTTGTGAGTGGGAGTGGGGCAAAAAGAGAGTTTCTATAGAGAGCGCCGAATGAGATCTTCGCACCTACGGGCGGGTGGACTACGGCAGGCGTTGAAAAGCCGATAACCTCAATCAGTAAAGCTTTCACGCCTATTATTCGGAGGATTGAATACCTCGAGCACATCGAGGTCTTGAGTCTTTCGTGACCGCGTTGGAACTTACCGAGTTATTTACGAGCTCCCTGGCGCGAAGGATATCTTGTGACTGCAGGCACTCGTGAAGAAGGCCACTCAAGCGTCGAAACAGGCTCTAAGCCTCGCAAATAACAAAAGCGCCAGTCAGATTGGCCAGAGTTTTTCGATATCTTCAGCGAACAACGACTGGTCTCAACATCAAGAGAACGGTCGAATCTTCATATCTAGGATTATCATTGCACCAATTTAACTTATCGCTGACTTGGCGAGGAACGCTCTTCTGTGGAGAGAGCTCTTCGAAGCCGAAGCCACAGTAAAATTGTTTTAATTTAGAGAACGGCAAACAAAAGAGGCTATCAAATTTATTTGCCGCTACGAGTTGGCCGACGATCTTTTCAGCGACTCCTTTTCGTCTATAAGCTGGAAAAACATATATACCGCCCAGTTCACCAGACGCTTCGCCGATGGCTACGAGCCGTCCGATGCCAGCAGGCTCCCCATCTATTTCGGCGATCACCAAGTAATCCGTTTGCGAAGAATGAACAAATCCGACTTCATCGTATTTCTGATTAATCCAGCTCAACTCTGAGGCTGCCGCCTCTCTACAGGTCATTGACATCAGCATAAATTAGCTCGCGAACCGGCCTAAGTAAACCTGCTCGCAAAAATAATGATAAATGGTTGGGCTTTGTTCGGATCTCGTGAGCCTTCCCAATCGCAGTGGGGGCAGCGATCTCGTCCAGCAATAACACTTTTTTAAGCGCCATCGGATTTACAAGGATCTTCAAATTCGCGGCTTGAGCCGGAGACAAAGATAGTTGAAAACTCTAGAGCGTCCTTAGTAACGCAGCTGAAGTGCAACTTCGCTTTGGGATCTGATTCGTAATTATTGCTTTTCACATTTCAATTTTATCGCGCCTTTGAGACTAGGCGAAACAATGACGCTCGAGTCTGTTGTAGGACTCAAATAAACCTCCACAGTGGACCTCGTCTTCTTCACGATAACGCTTCCGAACTTCTGGTCGAAATCAACCGAGCCACTGCCTGTGAGTGGGTAGCCCTCTAGCTCCTGGCCTGCGGAACTCGCTGCGGTTGGGTTAAAGAGAAGTTCCAAGTTCTTTGATAGGAAGGGGAATTTTATTGCTGGCTGCTCGATTGCTGCGCGTTCGTAGGTAATGATGGGTCTGACTTCAAAAGATCTGCCGTAAGCACTTGGCTCGCCTCGAGTGATCAGAATGAGATCGCTGCGTGTCGCATGCAACCTTCTACCATAGCACCAGAGCATCTGCGAATCAGAATCGAATCGCGGCGCTGTGAGCCCGGTGGTTGACAGCGCAAGGCCGACAAGGCGTCGCACACGAATTGAGTTGGGTTCCTGATATCGGTCTCGGAGAATGCGGTAGACTGCTTCATGTAGGTAGAGAGCAGCACGTGAAAGTGGGCTCATAGCTTCAACTAGATCTTGATTAATGTAGCGAACGCCGTCGGCGGAACCATCAGGGTTATCGTCGACGTAGGTTACAATCTGTTCGATGTGGCAGTTCGCCGAAGGGCGTGCAAGTTCGTACGAGTCGTCCGTTAAGGCAAGTGTCACGTTTCGCAGGCGTCGAGTGATCGACTCGTCTTCGCTCTTCAGGTGCAGAATCTCTTCGTTTAGTCTGTCGCGAAGGTAGTCGACACCGCGTGAGCGACTACGGAGGAGTTCCAGATCTGTAAAGCTTAGTTTTAAAATTTCAATAGCGCTCTCAATCAACGCTTCCTCGGACGCTAGCTCAGTCGGCAGACTGCGTAGATAGAGCGTTCGGGCTTCCCAGAGATCGAGCGTCTCGACTGACGCGATCCCACCTTCCGTATTTCGGCAGACAACGCCTTTACCTCCGCCGCCTTCCTTGACGCCTGCGTTTGCAATGACGGTGGAGAAAACAAGACTCAATATGAGGACCGAAGTTTTCATTTTTTTCGCCCTTTCTTTTGTTCCGTGGTCAAAGGGAAGAAGCTGATTTGAAGTTGATAGACATCCGTAGCTGACAGTTTCGGTTGGAAAAGCTCGGCGAACTTTCTACGAAAAGCCCCGATCTCTTGGACTGCGTCCGCCAGATCCTTTACGTCGAAGCAAAGCGTTGCTGATGTGTGGCTTCTTCGATCGAGTTCGAGTTCCAACACCGCAGAGCGAGACAGGTCGAGAAGCTGAGTCTGGTAGATTCTCTTTGCGCGGCTCGTATGGCCCTCTGAAAGATGTGAAAGTCTGCCTTCGTCACTGGTCTCGACCCAAGAACCGTCGACCTTTTTTAAAAGGCCAAGTGCCTTCAGGCGTTCGACAGCGATCTTCGCAGTGAGTGGCGTAATTCCGAGCTTTCGCGAAATCCAAGCCGGAGAAGTCGAAAAACCTTTAAGATACGTTAGTTCGAGAATCGCGTAATGGTACCAGTCGGCGATCATCGCCCATGTTTCAGCATCTAAGTTCTGATATTTTCGATCTAGCTTCGAGTTCTTCTCTTTCGATGGCAAGAGTCGCGATACCTGATCCGATTGAAGGCCAAGAGCCGCGCCGATCCTCAGTGTCATTTTGTCAGTGAGGGGCCGCTTGTCGTTCAGAATCTGCGAAAGAGCCGCAGGATCGACGCCAAGTGATCTTGCAAACGATCTCAAAGAGTAACGCGGATTTTTCTGGCAGCGATGAACGAGCTCTTTTCGTAACGCCGCTTTCAAGCTCGAGCCAGAATTTAGATACGTTGCGATCGAAGACGCTTCCATTTTTCTCGAAATTCAGATCGGGGTTAAGTTTATCGACGTTTCTAATTAGGAACCGATCCGAACGCAATCTTAGACTTTGATGCGTGCAGTTTTCATCTCAAAGACAGTGATTTCCGACGCAAAAAACCCGATTCTGTATCAAATCGTTTTGAAACACTTTGTTTCAAAATACCTTGAGTGCTCAGACTGAATGGTTCTAGCGTTGGCGAATCGAGGGACGCGACTCGAAACGAATAAAACAACTGCCCCGAACGCGATCATCGGGGGCGCAGAAAAGGATCGACGGTATGAAAGCATTATTGGCAGCCACTTTGGTTTTTGGTTTTGTGGTTTCGGCAAACGCTGGTGAAACATGTGCCAACTTCTCTGGAATTTGGAAAGGAACTTGCTCGACTTCGGTGAACGATGCGCAAGAGAAAACGATGGAAATCAGACAGTCTGATTGCCAGTCTATGTTGGTTGACGATCACATCGTGGCGCTCAACGGACTTTCGACTATTGATGATAAAAATGAGGATGACAGCGACGCAGTTGTGGCAACTCTTCTGCGTTGGAATAAGACAAAATCTCAAGTCAGCGGCTTGATGACCGTGGTCCAGCGCGAAAACGCCGGTGGATTTAACGTCATTGCAAGCGATGTAAGCTATTCGCTTTTCACGCCTGAGATGCTCTCGATTCAAGCGAAGTACATGGATGGCACACAGTACGCTTGCATGCTTTCTAAAACGAAATAAGTGGAACGAGCGGACTGGGTTGTTGTTAACCCAGTCCGAATTGTTTCGGTAGTAACTGAAAGATGACGAACAGCGACTGGTTCGCAAAGTTCAAAGGTCATCTGCGTTAAGCAAAATGCAGAAAGCCGCTAAAAGTCTAATGGATACTGGCGCCAGTTCGTCTGGTAGGGTGCGAAACAAAATAACCATCTGACGGATCGAAGCTTCGAGCGATGAAGTAACGACTTGTCTCTATAGGCTCTAGCTCGATATTTCGCACCTAAACGGTGAATCTCCTCCACAAATTCCTTAATATAAGGTTCCGAGAGTTCGACCTCAGCGGAGTGATAGCATACATCCTTATTCTTCAAGATTTTATCTATGTGATCCAAAAAC
>CAJYOV010000425.1 GCA_913776405.1 Pseudobdellovibrionaceae bacterium | reverse complement strand
CAGTTTTTTGTAGCGTTTGTCGCTGGATTTGAGCGGGCGGTGTGGGAGTTTGAGGAGATAGCTCTCGGCCTTCCAGACGTGTCTGCGGTCCGAGCGCCAGTTTGTTTTTGTGTCGTCGAGGTTTGCGAGTTGGTAAGCCGTGATGCGGCCGGTTTTGTCGACGTAAGGATCGAAGTAACTCCACGCGAGTTCGCGAAGCGTTCGGAAAATTGCAGGTCTGCCGTGAAGGCCTTCGTCACGCGATCTTCCGACCGCGCCCCACTTGCCGTTTTCTTGGTAGACGAACAAGACATGATCGAGACCGTCTTGACTCTCGAAGCTCATGACAAGCGGCGGATATCCGTTATGCTCGAGAATGGCTGCGGCCAGAAATGCCGCCTCGAAGCAGTGAGCTTGGCCGGCCTTCAGACATTGTTCGGCAGACCGAAGCGTTTCTCCGCGCTTTTCGCGATTGTAAGGGAGTTTACGCAAGTAGGCCTGGACCTGCTTCGGTGTTTTCAAACGGCGAGCGAGCGCTTCGAGCTTGGACATAGGGGAAGAATAGCGTGGGTGGGTCTTGACCGCAATCGGCCGCGAACGTGATTCTAGGAGAGCCTTCTGGCTTTCGAGCGAGCCGGTTTTAAAATCGAGGGGTCTCACATGGCATACGAACCGAACTATCCTTTAGCCGATTATCGCAAGTTCATTCGCGACGCAGCTCCCTTTGTTTCGCTAGTCCTCGGCCGCAAAGTGAAAGCGGCGGAAGCTGATTTACTCACCGACACCGAGATGCTATCGATTGCCGAAAAGATCGATCAGCGCGTAAAAGATCTGAACGCAAACATTGCTGCGAGTAAACAAGGTCAAACAGAACCGAAAGACAACTAATCCGCCGCTCTCCTCTTAGCCACTGAGCGTTTTTGATCTGCCGACTTCATTTCTCCCGAGCGAGCTTCTCGTGACGCCTACTACGAACACGGTCAAAAAAATTCTTGCCGCAGCCGGAATCATCCAAAGTCCGCTCGGCAGCGAGTCTCGCTTGTTGCTTGCGTGCCGAAATCTAGATGCTTCTCATGAAGCCGGCAAATGGGAGTTTCCGGGCGGCAAGGTTGAGCCGCTCGAGCATCCCGAGGCGACTCTCGTTCGAGAAATAAAAGAAGAACTAGATCTCGAGATTTCGGTCGAACGGATTTTCGACGTGGCCTCGCACGTGTTCGAGACGTCGAACGGGCCGGTTCATATCATCCTGCTCTGCTATCTGTGTCGCGCTAGGAGTGAAAGTTTTAAGATGCTCGACGTGAGCGACGCACGCTGGGTGCGACCGAGTGAGTTGAATCAGTTCGATTATGCCACGGCCGACATCGGTACGGTTGCAAAACTTCGTGAGTTTCTCGGCGTTAAGTAAATCGTGCTGCAAACTGCCGGTGAAGATCGTGATCGCCGTATTTGTCCTGGCCACTCGAAAGATCGTCGTCCGTGTAGCCACTTGAAATTTTGGTGACGTTGACCTCCGAGTTTGAAATCTCAAACTCGGCTCGCCAAGTGCGATAAGCGATTTTGTAGGTTGGCGACTCAGCTGAGCTCAGATGTTTCACGCGCTTTCGAGAGTCATCTGTCGGATCAAACTCCAGTTGGCTAATCAGAAATCCGCGAAGCTGATCGACACCATTTGCTTCAAGCCATTCAAGTTGCTCGTAGGCTGCTGCCGAAAACGAAACTTCTAATTTCGCGCTCTCGAGGCCCTCGAGCCATCCCACTGACGACGCTGGAAATGAATCCGCGTAGGGAATGTACGGCTTGATATCCAAGATCGGTGATCCGTCCAACAGATCATGACCGCGCACAAAAACTTTTGAGCCCTCGACCCGAACTAGCTCAACACAGCTTAAGCCGATTGCATTCGGTCGATAGGGAGATCGTGTCGCGAACAAGCCGCGTTTGTCGTGCGGACCGCGAGGAGGAAGCACGAGCGGTTTCCAGCTTTTGTTGTGGTGAAAGTCGTAGACGAGCCACACACGATCAAAGCCCTCGAGATCTTTCAGTCCTGGCACAAACTCAGACGCGAGCTGAACGACGCCTTCTTGCGCTGAACGATTCACGACACCTTGGCGAGGGGCTTCGTACTTGTGAACTGAGTTTGCCTGAAACATGCCGATCGGTGAGTATGTGAGTGATCGTTCCGTAACGGGCGTCTTCGCCTGGGCTGCGAAGGATTTTTTAGCAGTAGACGCCTTCGAACGTTGTTCCAGCTTCTCGCGCCAATCGGAGATTGCGATCCCTGCGGCGATGCCAACGTTCAGCGAATTTTTTTTGCCGAAAAGAGGAATACGAACAAAGTGCTGGGCCTGTTTCAAAACAGAGTCGTCGAGGCCGAAGCGTTCGTTTCCAAGGAGTAAAGCGGCCTTCTCTGGCCACACGAAATCGGAAAGAGGGATTGCGCTCGCGACGGTTTCTAACGCGACAAGCTCGTAGCCGCCCTTTTTCACGAGTTCAAGAGCGTCTTCGACAGTGTGTGAGGACCATGTGACAGAATCTTGCGCGCCTAAGCTCGTCTTCGCCGTTTTTGTTTCTTCAGGCGTTGGGGTGTAGCCCGCGAGGATCACGTCTTCAATGCCAAAGCACTCCGCTGTGCGAAGAAGAGACCCGACGTTAAAAGCGGACCGCAAGTTGTGAGCGATCACGCGCAGTGGTCCGATGGAAGCGACAGCATCCTTGCGATCACCTTCGTCGATCATGAACTCATCGTCGCGAAGTGCTTTTCCGTGCAGGCGCTCGAAGGGCACCAAAATTCCGGCCAAGTGTTTTGCGGACATCGCTTGAGTGAGATTGCGTGCGTGAAACGCGAGGCGCTTCAAATCAGCGCTCTCGGCATCAATCTCAAGTTTCGCGATCAGTGTCTTGAGCGCGCTCAGAGAGCTTTCTTGTTCGGCGGAAACTCGATCCAGCTGAGTTGCGTCGTTCGCGTTCGGCGACTGCCAGATCTTCTCGAGGCGGTGGCCCACCTCGAGGATCTTTTGAAGACGCTTTAAATCTGGAGCTGAAAGCTGAACGCTCATCGCACCATTTATTTGGCTTTTTGGCCGGGTTGGGCGCCGGAGTCGGGGGAGAGGATGAAGAGGTCGCTGCCTCCGTTGCCGGCGGCGAGGACCATGCCTTCGGACATGCCGAATTTCATTTTGCGCGGCTTTAGATTCGCGACGATGACCGTGAGGCGACCGACGAGATCTTCAGCTTTATAGGCGGCTTTGATGCCGGCGAAAATTTGGCGTTCGCCGAGAGGTCCGAGAGAGACTTTCAAGCGAAGGAGCTTGTCAGCTTCAGGCACGGCTTCAGCTTCGATGATCTTCGCAATGCGGAGATCGACGGCCGAGAACGCATCGATTAATTTCCG
>CAJYOV010000424.1 GCA_913776405.1 Pseudobdellovibrionaceae bacterium | reverse complement strand
TCCTTAGCTGCGTGCTCATACCTTCGCACGCTCCAAGATATCGAGCACTCCCCGAAGCGGGATTCCAACCCAGTCTGGTCGATTACGAAGCTCATATCCAATCTCGTAGAGCGCTTTCTCGAGAACGTAAATTTGAAGAACCGCGTCGATCTGATCGATTGACTCCGGCAGCAGACCGCTCTCGCGCATGCTATCGAGATACGCGTTCAAGAACTCAGACGACATCCACGTCGACCAAACTTTTAAACACGGTTCAAGCTTCTCGCGGTCCTGATCGCGCAGAACGTACTTACGAAGATGAAATTCAGCCGCGTAATCGAAAGAACGCAACATGCCGGCTACGTCTTTGAGCGGCATGCGTTTCAAACGGCGCTCGCCCAAGCCACGCGCAGGCTCACCTTCGAAGTCGATGATTTTAAAGTCCGTACCCGTGAAGATCACTTGGCCCAAGTGGTAATCACCGTGGACCCGAATGCGGAAGCCATCAATCACGTTCGACTTCACGTACGAGAAGCGCTCGTAAATTTCCTTGTCGCGCGTCAGGAGCTCTTCAGCCATTTGACGGTTCGCCCCTTCGAGCTGCGGCAACGCTTTTCGCAATTGATCCGTCGTGCGGTCCGTGAGGTTTCGGAAACTCTGATACATCGAACGCTGATAGAACGGCGTGAACGGCTCCGGAATGAAGTTTGAATTTCTATCTTCTACACCGAGGGCCCTGTGCATATCCGCTGTGCGCTGACCAAGCTGACGTGCGAGACCCAACGTGTAGCCCGCAAGATGTTGATAATCTTCAGACGGCTGGCGCGTTCGCATCTCAGAAAGCGGGGCTTTCGGACGATCCGTCGTACACGCGATCGACGCACCTTCAGAAACGAGGCGTTCGCTAAGCTGGCTGACCTGGCCCAACATCATCGTCCACCCGTCCGATTCATTTTCGACGAGTTCTTGGACGACTGCGAGTGAATAGGTTTTACCGCTACTTGAATAGCTCAATGAGCCGAGATACGGTGCCGTTTCTTTAAAGTTTTTCGCGCTGAGGAAGCGGCCGATTTCAATTTCGGGGTTCTCACCGTCTTCAAAGCGGCGGTACATTTTCAAATAGTACTTCTTCCCAAACATCATCGAAGAGTTGCTCTGCTCAAGACCTGCCAGAGTCGGCTCTGGAATCTCACTGTCTTTTTGACCGATGAACTCTGTCACAAGTTTGCCGGTTTTGCCCGAGACCGTTTTTCGATTCATGATCATTTGCAACATCGCCTGATCGAATGCGCCGTCGAGGATCGCCTCGTAGAAAATGCCATTTGCCGCTTGCGCGATCACCATGTCTGGTCGATCCGTCTGAATCCGTTCAGCGCGTTCGCCCTCAGCGAAGCTGAGTGGAATCGAATAGGTTTCGGCGAGACCTTCGGAATACGTAACGGTTGCAAGCGCAAGCGCTGACTCTTCTTGGCGCTCGTACTGTTGCACGTAGAAGATGTCGGCAAGCTCGATCTTTGCAATCTTACGGCCCTTACCGCCAAACCAACGAGTCTTTGGCAAGTATGCTTTCAAGTTTCTCTCAAAGCGCGCCCAGTTCTCACGCTTCGAGAGTGTCTTCAGCGGCTCAGGGTTCACTTCGAGAATCACCGGCTGCTTCAACAACCACTGACCTGTGTCGACCGACGCTTTTTCCTGAAGTTGGAACCAATAAAACGCGTAAGGCCCGAGCGTCAGGAAATAAGCAAGATCCCCAATCGGTGGGAAGTCCGTTTGACCGAAGAGCTCCATCGGGACCGAACCTTTAAAGCGTGCGAGATCGAGTTCGACGTACTGAGCGTTTCGCGAGAGGTTCACGACGCAAAGAACCGAGCTGTTCTCATGCGTTCGCACGAACGTTAAAACTTTCGGGTTGTTGCTTGAAATGAACTCAAGCTTCCCGCGCGAGAGCTCGGGATATGTCGAGCGAAGCGAGATCAAACGCTGCATCCACCAGAAGAGCGACGTCGGGTTGGCCGCCGAGTTTTCAACGTTGATGGCTTCGGAGTTGTACTCAGGCGATGAGATGACCGGTAAATAGAGTCGCTGCGGGTTTGCGCGCGAGAAGCCAGCGTTACGATCGGCGCTCCATTGAAACGGTGTGCGCACGCCATCGCGGTCGCCTAAGTAGATATTGTCACCCATACCGATCTCGTCGCCGTAATAAATGATCGGTGAACCCGGAAGCGAGAACAGAAGTGACTTCAACAGCTCGATCTGCCGACGGTCGTTTCCTACGAGTGGCGCCAAACGGCGGCGCACGCCGAGATTGATGCGTGCGCGTGGGTCTGACGCGTAGACCTTATACATGTAATCTCGCTCTTCATCCGTCACCATTTCGAGCGTGAGCTCGTCATGGTTTCTCAAGAAGGTCGCCCACTGACACGTGTCGGGAATTTCAGGTGTTTGATTCAAGATATCGATGATCGAGAAACGGTCTTCCATTTTCAATGCCATGAATAACCGAGGCATCAATGGGAAGTGGAAGTTCATGTGACATTCGTCACCATTACCGAAGTAATTGATCGCATCTTCCGGCCATTGATTCGCTTCTGCGAGAAGCATGCGGCCTGGATATTTTGAATCGACGTGCGCGCGGAGCTTCTTTAAGAACGCGTGCGTCTCAGGCAAGTTTTCGTTGCTCGTGCCTTCTCGCTCGAACAGGTACGGGATGGCGTCGAGTCGCATACCATCCACACCCATGTCCATCCAGTAATCCATCGTCTCGAAGATCACGCGCTGAACTTCGGGGTTGTCGAAGTTCAAATCCGGTTGATGCGAATAAAAGCGGTGCCAGAAATAGCTTTTCGCAACCGGATCCCACGTCCAGTTCGAATGCTCGAAATCCTTGAAGATGATCCGCGTGCCTTTGTATTTGTTCGGATTGTCGCTCCAGACGTAAAAGTCACGCCAATATGACCCTTCCGGCGCGCGACGCGATTTCTGAAACCACTCATGCTGGTCCGACGTGTGATTGATGACAAGTTCCGTGATCACACGAATGTTGCGCTTATGCGCCTCGGCCACCACCTGTTGGAAGTCTTCGAGCGTACCGTATGATGGGTTTACCGTCGTGTAGTCTGCGATATCGTAGCCATCGTCACGAAGAGGCGATGGATAAAACGGCATGATCCAAATCGCCGTGACTCCGAGAGACGAAAGATAATCGAGCTTCTGAATCAGGCCCTGGAAATCGCCAATCCCGTCGTCGTTCGAGTCGTAGAAGGCACGCACGTGCACCTGATAGATGATTGCATCTTTATACCAGAGCAGATTCGAGCGATCGATGCCCGGGTTCATTTTTGATTCTGTTTTGGAGTCTGAGACCGGGGTATCGAAAGTTTGGACGTCCATGGGACTGCCTTTTTAAAATTTGAGTGCGTTCGGTTTTCGAGTCAGTTTGAAAATGTGAGCTGGCCACGTCTGCGGGTTGAGTTCCACGTAGTTGTGCCAACCGCGCCAGAAGTAGCGAGTGTCACTGAGAAGGTCGTGAACTTCGATCGTGTCCGATTCATCGATCTTCCACTCATCGAGTGGCAGCGCCACGCGCCCCGACTGAATGTTTTGCGAATCGAGGTTCACGACGACGAGGATGCGCTCTTCACTCGCTCCTTCGCCGAGGCTTTTTGAAAAAGCGAAGAGCTTGTCGTTTTCAATTTTGTGAAGACGGAAGCCGCCATTTTGCTGAAGCGGCTTTTCGCTCTCTCGAATCTGATTCACGAGCGCGATCTCTTTTGCCAAGCTCTTCGGATCTTCGAGGTTCCAAGCTTTCAGCTCGTATTTCTCAGAATCAAGGTACTCTTCGCGGCCCTTCGGCGTTGACGCCATGAGCTCATACACGGGCCCGTAAATGCCGTAGTTGCTCGAAAGTGTCGCCGCGAGAATCAAGCGCTGCAAATACATGGCGCGATCTGGTTTGTGGAGAGCTTCCGGATTGATATCAGGCGTGTTCGTCCAGAAGTTCGGGCTGAAGTAATCCTTGAGCTCAGTTTGCGTGAGTTCAGTCATGTACTGCTCAAGCTCCCACTTCACGTTTCGCCAAGTGAAGTAAGTGTAGGACTGCGTAAATCCGATTTTGGCCAAATACTCCATGATGTGAGGGCGCGTGAAAGCTTCCGCGAGAAAAACGACTTCCGGATTTCTCTTCTTGATGTCGGCAATCGCCCACTCCCAGAAATGAAAGGCCTTCGTGTGCGGGTTATCGACACGGAAAACGCGCACTCCTCGCTCGACCCAAAACTCGAGAACACTTTTGAGTTCCGTCCAGAGAGCTTTCCAGTCACTCGTCTCGAAATCGAAAGGGTAAATATCTTGGTATTTCTTTGGCGGGTTCTCAGCGTACTGAATCGTGCCGTCTGGCCGTTTCTTGAACCACTCCGGGTGCTCTTTCACATACGGATGATCCGGTGAACATTGAAACGCGATGTCCATCGCGATTTCGATCTCGAGCGAGCGAGCGCGCTCGATCAGCGACTCGAAATCTTTCAGCGTGCCAAGGTCTGGATGAACGGCTTTGTGCCCGCCTTCCTTGCCACCGATCGCCCAAAGGCTACCGACATCATCCGTCTCAGCTTTTAGCGTATTGTTTTTACCTTTGCGAAACTGAAGACCGATCGGATGAATCGGTGGCAAGTAGACGACATTGAAACCAAGCCGCTTCACGTAATCGAGTCGCGCCGCTGCCTCTTTGAACGTGCCGTGCTTGATCTTATCTGATGTTTGAATGACGGACGAACGAGGGAAGAACTCATACCACGAACTATAACGACCGATGACGGGCTCAACCTGAATGGGCGTCTCGCGATCTGAAACGATTGCACTTTGTTTATCGAAGACGTCGTAGGCCAGCTGTTCGAGAGAGGGGTCATTCAAAAGACTCGCGAGTTCCT
>CAJYOV010000423.1 GCA_913776405.1 Pseudobdellovibrionaceae bacterium | reverse complement strand
GATTGAGTCGTCGCAGATGCTGTCGAGCCGAAGCCCGGGAGCATTGACGGAGCGTCTGTCGACGCTTCGTCTACGACGATTTTGAACTTCTTGTAAGTCGACAAGCCCGTACCAGCAGGGATCAAGCGACCCATGATGATGTTCTCTTTAAGACCACGGAGATGATCCGTGCGCGAGTTGATCGCAGCCTCAGTGAGGACCTTTGTCGTCTCTTGGAACGAAGCAGCCGAGATCCACGAGTCAGTCGAAAGAGAAACTTTCGTGATACCGAGGAGGAGCGGCTCGCTAGTCGCAGGCTGGCCACCTTCGCGGATGATACGCTCGTTCTCTTCTTCGTACTCGAACTTCTCTGCTTGCTCGCCAACGAGGAATTTCGTGTCGCCTGAATCAGCGATGCGAACCTTACGGAGCATCTGACGAACGATAACTTCGATGTGCTTATCGTTAATGCCGACACCCTGGAGTCGGTAGACTTCCTGGATCTCTTTAACGAGGTACGCCGAGAGTTCTTTTTCGCCGAGAACTGCGAGGATATCGTGTGGGTTCGTTGGACCATCCATGAGAGCCTCACCTGGCTTCACGTATTCACCTTCACGAACCGCAACGTGTTTCCCTTTTGGAATCAAGTATTCACGCTGTTCGCCGATTTCCGGCGTCACGATCACACGCTGCTTACCCTTCACGTCTTTACCGAAAGTTACGTAACCTTCGATTTCAGAGATGATCGCAGACTCTTTCGGTTTACGAGCTTCGAAGAGCTCGGCAACGCGTGGGAGACCACCGGTGATATCGCGTGTTTTCGATGTTTCTCTGTGGATCTTCGCGATGATGTCGCCGGCGTGGATTTCTTGATCCGCGTTGACGAGGAGCTGAGCGCCCACCGGAATGATCGCACGTGCTGGAATATCACGACCTGGGAGCATGATCTGCTTACCGTTCTCGTCAACGACGAGGACAGTCGGCTTCACGTCCGAAGACTTCGATTCCATGATGACTTTTGTTGCGAAGCCAGTAACGGCATCGACTTGCTCAGTCATCGTCTGACCTTCTTCGATGTCTTGGTAAGCGATCTTACCAGTGACTTCGGAGATGATCGGGTTCGAGTAAGGATCCCACTCAGCGAGGACTGCGCCTTTAGCTACTTGCGCGCCGTCTTTGATGTTGAGGACCGAGCCGTAAACGATTCTGAAGCGTTCACGTTCGCGACCTGTTTCATCCGAGAGGATCAACTCACCGTTACGGTTCATAACAGTCAACTTACCTTGGCGGTTTGTGACCGTGATGATGTCTTTGAATTTGATCTGACCGTCGTGACGAGCTGTGTGGACCGACTGCTCGACCGCACGCGAAGCCGCACCACCCAAGTGGAACGTACGCATCGTCAACTGTGTACCCGGCTCACCGATCGATTGAGCAGCGATTGTACCTACGCACTCACCCATGTTCGTGAGCGAGCCGCGAGCGAGGTCGCGACCGTAACACTTCACGCAGATACCACGGCGAGTTTTGCACGTGAGAACCGAACGCATCGTGACCGATTCGATACCGAGGCGGTCGATCTTTTCGATTTCCGCTTCGTTGATTTCGCCGTTCGCAGGAACGATGACTTCTTTCGTGTAAGGATCGATGATTGCCTCGAGAGCAACGCGACCGAGGATACGCTCGCCGAGTGGCTGAGTGATCTCACCGCCTTCAACGACCGGTGTCACCACGAGGCCGTTTGTTGTGCCGCAATCGAGTTCAGTGATGATCGCATCCTGAGCAACGTCATGGAGACGACGTGTGAGGTAACCCGAGTTCGCTGTTTTAAGAGCTGTATCGGCGAGACCCTTACGCGCGCCGTGAGTCGAGATGAAGTACTGGTGAACAGTCAGACCTTCACGGAAGTTAGCCGTGATTGGAGTCTCGATGATTTCACCCGATGGCTTCGCGAGGAGACCACGCATACCTGCGAGCTGACGGATCTGAGCTGCGGAACCCCGCGCACCAGAGTCTGCCATGACGAAGATTGGGTTGAACGACGGTGCCGTTACCTTTTCGCCTTTAACGACGAATTCGTCTTTCTCAATCGCTTGCATCAGTTCTTTTGCAACGCGGTCACCTGTTTGCGCCCAGATATCGACGACTTTGTTGTAGCGCTCACCGTCTGTGATCAGACCTTCGTCGTACTGCTGCTGGATCTCAGAGACTTGCTTATCAGCGTCGCTGAGGAGTGTAACCTTCGATGCCGGGATCTTCATATCGTCGATACAGATCGAGATACCTGCAGTCGTCGAGTATTTGAAACCGTACTGCATGATGTTGTCAGCGAGGATCGCACACGCTTTACCGCCAGCAACACGGAAAGTCGTGTCGATGAGGACTGCGAGTTGCTTCTTTGTCATCGTCAAGTTGACGGCCGAGAACGGAACGCCTTCTGGAACGATATCGCTCAAGATCGCGCGGCCAACAGATGTGTCTTCTGTCTTGCCGTTGATACGAACTTTACATGCAGCCTGAAGATCGACTGCGCCTGTTTCGTACGCGTAGAGAACTTCTGGAACCGACGAGAACGCGCGGCCTGTGCCACGTGCGCCCGGACGGATACGAGTCATCCAGTACATACCCAAGACGATATCTTGAGTTGGGTTGATGATTGGTTTGCCGTTCGCTGGGCTCAAGATGTTGTTTGTCGACATCATGAGAACGCGAGCTTCGACTTGCGCTTCAACCGAGAGTGGGACGTGAACAGCCATTTGGTCACCGTCGAAGTCGGCGTTGAACGCCGTACAAACGAGTGGGTGAAGCTGAATCGCCTTACCTTCGTGGAGAACCGGCTCGAACGCTTGGATACCCCAACGGTGAAGCGTCGGTGCACGGTTCAAAAGAACCGGGTGCTCTTTTACGACTTCAGCGAGGATGTCCCAAACTTCAACTGTCTCTTGCTCAACCAATTTCTTGGCTTGCTTGATTGTTGTCGAGAGACCGCGCTCTTCGAGTTTGTTGTAAACGAATGGCTTGAAGAGCTCGAGCGCCATCTTCTTTGGAAGACCGCACTGGTGGAGCTTCAAGTAAGGACCGACAACGATAACCGAACGACCCGAGTAGTCGACACGTTTACCGAGGAGGTTTTGACGGAAACGACCCGACTTACCCTTGAGCATGTCAGAGAGTGAGCGAAGTGGACGTTTGTTCGGACCTGTGAAGGTCTTGCCGCGACGACCGTTGTCCAAGAGAGCATCGACCGCTTCTTGAAGCATGCGCTTCTCGTTGCGGATGATGATGTCTGGAGCGTTGAGCTCCTGGAGGCGCTTCAAACGGTTGTTACGGTTGATAACGCGACGGTAAAGATCGTTGAGATCTGAAGTCGCGAAACGACCGCCGTCGAGTGGAACGAGAGGGCGAAGATCTGGCGGAATGACCGGCAAAGCTTCGAGCATCATCCACTCAGGCTTGTTGATCGACTCTTTGAACGCTTCAACGACTTTCAAGCGTTTTGTGAGCTTCTTGATTTGAGCTTCTGAACGCGTGTCTTTGAGTTCGAGACGGAGTTTCTTCGAGAGATACTCTGGGTCGATTTTGCGGAGGAGGTCACGAACGGCTTCACCGCCCATGCCCGCCTTGAAGTTAGGGCCGTATTCGTTAAGCGCATTTTGGTACGCTTCTTCTGTCAGGATCGTGCCCTCTTCGAGCACAGTCTCCATTGGATCGATAACGACGTAAGCTTCACAGTAAAGAACCTTCTCAACGTCTTTCAAAGACAAGTTGAGGAGGTTGCCGATACGCGATGGGAGCGAACGGAGGAACCAGATGTGTGCAACAGGAGTTGCGAGTTCGATATGGCCCAAGCGCTCACGACGAACCTTTGATTGTGTGACTTCAACGCCGCACTTCTCACAGATGACGCCACGGTATTTCATACGCTTGTACTTACCGCACAAGCATTCGTAGTCTTTAATTGGTCCGAAGATCTTCGCGCAGAAAAGACCGTCGCGCTCGGGTTTGAACGTACGGTAGTTGATCGTTTCTGGCTTTTTCACTTCGCCGAACGACCAGCCGCGGATCATCTCTGGGCTAGCCAAAGAAACGCGTACGGCGTCGAACGATAGTGGATCTTTCGGTTTATCGAAAAAGT
>CAJYOV010000422.1 GCA_913776405.1 Pseudobdellovibrionaceae bacterium | reverse complement strand
CACTTGAAATGTTTTTGGGCCAAGTTGAGATCGACGGCAAACTCGTCGACTGCTTTGCCGACGACGAAGGTCCAGCTAAGTAAGCCGAAGGTTTCGGCGAATGGGCGGGCGATCTCCAGGGTCGATCAAACGCGCTCGAAGCGCCAGGCCAATCCAGTCTACCGCGCGCGGCTCAGCTCGCTCAAGACGCCGCAGGCAGCATTGCGCGAATCGTTTCGATACACTGTGTGGGATCGAGGGGCTTCTGCAGATAAATTGGAAGCGGCTGCGCGCGAGGTGTGGCGAGGACCGAGAGACGTTGCGGTGTCAGCACGCTCATCAGTAGAAAGTGCGTCGTTGATTGGGCGTGTGATTCCCAAAGCTCGATGCCGGTTCGTGTGCCGCCTAAAAAGATGTCGGTGATCACGAGATCGTAGTCGCAACCTTTTTTCTCGCTTTCTTTTAGCAAGTGGTCGGCGACTTCGCCGGTGGTAGCCCATTCGAGTTTGGCACCTGGAGCTGCGACGTCGATGATATAGCGCCAGAGAGCTTCCATCGTAATGTCGTCTTCAACGATCAGGATTTTTGGTTTGTTCGACATGGTCGGCTTCTTTTCCGTCGTGACGTCTTTTTTTGCGTCTTTCGTGACTTCCATGGGGCCACTATCGGAGTCCGGTAATGAGTCGGGTTGAACCTCATAAGGAGAAATCTTCTTTTACAAAGACTCGCCAAGTTTCGGTCATTTAGGGTTAACTGGACTCATGCGGAATCGTTTAAAAGTGGTCCTCCCAATCGGCATCATCACCCTCATCGCGGTGGGGCTCTTGTCATCGTGGACCGTTTGGCAATTGCGCGAAGCGATTCGGTACGAACGTCAATCTTACGCGGTTCAATCGAACGTCGACGATCTCTATGAGCTCGTACAAGGTGCCGAATCGTCACAGCGCGGTTACTTGATCACAGGTAAAGAAGAATACCTGAACACGTACTTAAATTCCTATCCGCGCATTCCTGCGGCTTACGCGAAACTCAAACATTCGGTGAGGAGTCTCTCGCTCAAGCCGCAGCAGCTCGAAGAGCTCGATGACCTCCTCGAGCGAAAGTTGGATGAGCTGAAGCAAACGGTCATCCTCCAACAGTCAGAGAAAGAAGACGACGCTCTCGCTCTCTTTCAAACCGATCGAGGTGAAACTCTCATGGTGCGCCTTCACGAGGCGTTGGATGCGATCGATCAGCAGGCGGTTCGAGACGCTCAACTTCATGAAGGCTTTGTTCGTAGATACGGAACAGTTCTGATCTTCGCAATCGGCTTCGGTTCGGCGCTTACTTTGGCTCTTGTCTTGATCTTCGCTTTTCTCTCGAGAGAAGAAATTCGTCAGCGCATTCGCACCGAACACGAACTTCGCTCGGCTCAAGATGCGGCTCTTGTGGCGTCTAAACTCAAGTCTCAATTCTTAGCGACGGTCTCTCACGAAATCCGCACGCCCCTCAACGGTATTATCGGAATGAGTGACCTTCTGCGTGTGAGATTGCAAGAGCCCGAGCTTCGCAGGTTTGTCGACATCATTCACAACTCCGGAAATGCGCTTTTGAAAATCGTGAACGACATTCTCGACTTCTCGAAGATCGAAGCGGGCAAAGTCGATTTCGAATATTCCGAGTTTTCAATTCTCGATGTCGTGGAGTCGACGTCTGACTTGTTCGCGGCCCGCGCGCGAGAAAAAGGCTTGAGGCTTTATTCGTTTGTCGATTCGAGTTTGCCCACATCGGTTCTAGGCGATGTTTCTAGAACGAGCCAAATTCTTCGGAATTTGATCTCGAACGCCGTGAAGTTCACAAACTCAGGCGGCATCTTAATTCGTGTGCGACTCCGCTTTCAAAGCGGTTCGAAATCCGTCGTGCGATTCGAAGTCCAAGATACAGGTTTAGGCGTTAGCCCCGAGAATCAGAAACTTCTGTTTCAGCCTTTCAACCAAGTCGGAGGCGACACTCACCAAGAGGGCACGGGACTCGGCCTTTCGATCTGTAAAGACCTTGTCGTCAGTATGGGCGGGCAAATCGGGATGGAATCGCAACCGGATCATGGCTCGACGTTCTGGTTTGAACTTCCGCTAAAAGATATGAGCCATCTCACTTTATCGTCAGCAGCCGTTGATTTGCCAAAAGGTGAAACGATCATTTGTTTTTCTCAGTCTGCGCTTCTCGATCAAGTGATTGCGCTTTATGCGAGCGATCTCCACTTCGAAGCAAGATGTGTCGACGTCTTCGACGCGGAGACAGAGTCGCTGGTTCGCGAAAAAAAGGCGGCGGTCGTCATCGATCTTGAAGGTCGGACGGCAGCCGAAATCGAAGACTTGATTCGACTGTCTCGAGAGGCGCAGGCCACGAGCATCGTTCTACTCGGGCGATCGCAGCTTGAAGATTTGCCGCCTGAGATCGAACGCGCGTCGTTCGCAACTTTGCTGGGCAGCCCCTTCCGCCGCGATCAGTGGCTAGAGATCTTGCGCAAGGGCACTGCGAGCCACGTGGAAGCGACAAACCGCCAGACAACGCAAAGCCAACCGAGCGTTCCCTACTCGCAACTCGAATCAAAAGTCACGGCGACTTCGCCGGTCGTTCTTTTGGTCGAAGACAATCAAACGAATCAGTTGGTAGCAGAGCTGATTCTTCAGGGTCTCGGCTACCGCGTTCACACGGTCGCAAACGGCAAGGAAGCCTTGGAAGCCCTAAGCCGCATCACTTACGACGCTGTGTTGATGGACTGCCAGATGCCCGTTATGGACGGGTTCACGGCGACCGCTGAGATTCGAAAACAGGAACAGGCGACGGGGCACCACACGCCGATCATCGCGATGACAGCGAATGCGCTCGCGAGCGATCGTGAAAAGTGTCTTGCGAGCGGCATGGACGATTTTATCGCAAAGCCGTTTCAGCCTGAAGATTTGAATGCGCGCTTACAGAAGTGGCTGAAGCCTGAAGCGAAGAGCGCTGTCGACTGGTCGGTCTTGCATCAGCTGGCTCAAAAAACCAACGAGACAGTCGTGGCTCGACTGATTCAATCGTTCTTGAAGACTCTGCCGACGTCGCTTGAAGCCATTCGAAGCGCGCAGAGTGCTCAAGATCTAAAAACGATGAAGTCTTGGGCGCACCAGCTGAAGTCGTCGTGCGGAACACTCGGCGCTCTTGAATTGCAGACGATGTGTTCGGAGCTTGAAGTGGCGATTGAAGCAGACGGTCGCGATTCGATCGTAGATGCTTCGCAGTCACCGACTGTCGCGAAGCTAGCTGCTGATTTGCTCGGTCATGGTGATGACGTTCTCGAAGCCTTTAAAAAACAAAGCCGCTACAAAACGTAGCGGCTTCATCCTGAAACAACAGATTGTCTTTTCTAAGCGAGACTTAGAGTCGCGCGCACTCTTTTTTCAAATCAGATAAAAGCGAGCGAACTAAGCTTGCGTCAGACGGAAGAGCTGACTTCGATTCAACCATCGGCGTCTGATCCCAGTACGTCCATGTGTTGCCGAGCTGATCTTGAAGGTAAAACACCGTGCGAGCCCAGTGACCGTTGTCTGAGCTATCGCATTTGAAATCTGGATCGTTCTCTGGGTAACCGCGCGACGCACACGAAGAGCCTTCGCCGCGGCGAACTTCTTGTTTTACGAGCGAGAGTTTCAACGGTGCCGTCATGCGAAGGGCCGAGTTGTAAGCATCGAGCTTTTCAACAACTGCTGTCAGCTTCAACGTGTCTGCGTTCATGATATCTGCACGCAACATTGAGAGCGTGCCGCGGGCGCGGTTGCCCTTCAGCAAAACCGGCATATCTCCTCCCATGTAGGCTTCGACGTCTGCGCCAGCTTTGATAACGCATTCGTTTTTCGCGAACGCTTGAGTTGAAAGAAGGGATGCGCAAAGAACTGAAAGGGACAAAAGAGCTTTAAGGCTCATGCCGGTCTCCAAAGAGTGGGGGTTTTAGGAATCCGGACCCCGTCCTAACACAGCTCTCGAAAAATTCGTATGTTAGGCTTCTGTTGGTTTGCGCAATCGATCTAAAAAGCCATTCCGAGCGAAAGCTTTTCAAAGAACGAGGCGATAGCCCTCATTGAGAACGGTCTCAATCTTCACGGCTGAGGCCGAGATCTTCTTACGGAGATGGCCGACGTGGGTGTCGACCGTGCGATCGGTGACTGCGACGTCAGAGCCCCACACGGTATCGAGCAGTTTCGCACGAGAGAAGACGCGATCTGGAGACCGAGCAAACGTGAGGAGCAATCGAAACTCGAGCGAGGTCAACGAGATCGTCTCGGGGCCGGCTTTGGTTGCGATCGAAACGCGCTGCTTTTCAACGTCGATCGTAAGGTCTTTTAATTTGATCAGAGCTTTCTGATCGGATGCGGCCGAGGCTTTTTTCAATTTCGCATTCACGCGGGCCCGAAGTTCGATCGGGTCAAAAGGTTTCGAGATGAAATCGTCGACGCCAAGAGAAAACGCGATCACTTTGTTCGCGGTCTCGGTCTTTCCTGTCAGGATGAAGACTGAAGTCGCTTGCTCGCTCGAATTCAGGCCCGTGAGGAACTTCATGCCGTCGCCGTCTGGAAGCTCCAAATCGAGAATGACGAGGTCGTAGCGCTGTTTCGAGAGGCAGGCTTTGGCCTCTGTGAGCGTTGACGCTAGCGTCACCTGGTGAGCGTCAAGAGCGGCTTCAACCAAAATCTGGATCTCGGGATTGTCTTCTACGCATAAAATCGAGCTCATACCCAAAAAGCCTACATCGCGGGCCTAACGGCTGTTAAGGAGAATTCTCCATATCGGCTTCGTATGGGGTCCTTAGCGGAGCTTTAGATTCTCATTCATGCAAGGGATGCGAATCCTGAGCGCAACACTCAAAACGCCCTTGGCGTAAGGATCTTTGGTTATGAAAAACATGATGATGATGCTCGCGGCTTCGACTCTCGTTCTTGGTTCAGCTTCTGCTTTCGCGGCGGGCAAATCAGCTCCAGCGGCAGCGCCAGTAGCACAAGTTGCTGCACCGGCGAAATCGATGGGCGGTGTTAAAACAGCTTCGGCTCAAGCGCCACAAGAAGAGCGCAAGTCGAAAAAACACTCTAAGAAAAAAGAAGTGAAGTCTGAGACAGCAGAAACAGTAAAGCAGTAAGCTCGTTCGAGCCGTGATGCGCCGAGGGCTGCTTCGCCGCAGCTTAAGGATAGGCGCTCAAGGTTTGATGGTTTCGCTTTCTTTTGAAGCTATGTCGGTACGAGTGAGGATAGGGGCCCCCTTGTCCTCGCTCCATTTTACGTTTACGACAGGCACCGTTTTGACTTCGTTGTCTTCACTGAAGAGTCGGTCGATCACGATCGGATTCGCGACCCAGCGACCGCCCCGAATTTCTGCAACGGCCATCTTGCGTTCAATGATGTTGATCGAAGACCCTGTTTCACGGGTGAGATAAACGATCTCAACACTCGGACGTTTCGCATTCTCAATCAGTCTCAATTTTTCGCATCTCACATCTTCGCCGTCGTCGAGACTCAGCGAATGCGGTTTCGAGCCGTCCTTCAAAATCAATCGTGTCTTATCGAATTCAACGCGCAGATCATTTTCGATCACGTTAAGACACGCCGGCATGAAGCCGTCAGAGCCGGCGCCAGTTTCAGGGCTGGTTTCAGCGCCGGTCTTAATCGCAACCTTCGGTTCGGTCGCTGGAGTCTCTGCGACGGAAGTGCCTTCCGTCTGTGACTTTTCCTTTGAATCGGGTGTTGTGCACGAGATGAGTGAGAATGCGAGTGCTAACGCAGGCACGAGCGAAACGGACCTAGAATTTGATTTTGTCTGAGTTCGGATCATGCGCCTAAACCTCTTCGAACAGGTTAGCTCTTATCGGTACTTAGAGGCATTGGTTTTGTCAGCAAAGAAAACCATGCATCGCTTTTCATTGAGCGGCTTACCGTTGTACGACGGTGTCGGAAGCTTTTGCCAAGCATTGCGATCTTTGTATTGCGCGGCAGGCGACGTATAGAAATAGAGATTCTTAAACGCGTCCGTGTCTTTCATAAACACGTCAGGATCGAGCACCGCACTCATTGCGACCGAGACACTTCGTGCCCATGCGTCTGAATCAGTTGTGCCTTTAGAATTAATCGCGGGGCAGAAAGAGCCGCGTGAGTTATTCAAATGCGCCTTCAGGTCGCCGCCGACTTCGTTTGCGTTGTTCCAAACGCTGTATTGCCGATCCGAAAGCGTGACGTGATAAAGCGGGTCTGTTTCCTTAAAACCTTGAGCAACCTCAGAGAATTTTCCGCTCTTATCTTTCACTTTGAAATATCCAGGACGCTCGAAAAGACGTGGCAACTTCTTGTTCGCGCGATTGATCATCGTGCGCGCAGTCGCTTCCAAGTGCCCGGGTTCGTTCGCGCAGTTTCTGGATTCGCCGTAGATCGTTCGAGCAAGCACATCGATCTTTAAAAAATCAAGGCGCGTGAGCGGTCGAGATTTGCCGCCCGATCTCACGCGGATCGCGTCGAGCTCGTGCGATTTCGGTGGCGTGATGCGCTTCCATTCTTGAATGACTTTCTCACGGATGATGCCGTCGTACAGATTCATGTTTTTGCCGTCGAGCGGGCGAATCAAAGCTTCAACTTTTTCTGCAGGCAGTTGCGGCGGCCAAAAAGCGCAGCTGCCGACGTGATCCATCATGTGCTCGCGTGCCGTACGCTCTTTGTCAGCCGAGCGAGCTAGGACACCCGCGACTTCCTTCAAGCGTGCCAAGGTATTATTCGCGAGGCCCGAGGGATGTGTGCACGGGTAGTCTTTCGGCATGCCGGAAGGTCCTGCAGCAGGCGCGCCAGGTCTTCGTTTCTCTGCCGTCATGAAAGGGTTCGGCGCGTTCTTTCCTTGCAGTCGCAGCTGGTCCGCACGGACCCAACCGCAATGTTTT
>CAJYOV010000421.1 GCA_913776405.1 Pseudobdellovibrionaceae bacterium | reverse complement strand
AAGTCGACTTGGTCTTTCGGGCCGAGGACCAGAACGACCGCGCCAGAACTTTTATTGACGTCATCGATCGTCTCCTGAGCCAACAAAGGCGCCCCACCCGAGAAACTCGAAGATCGATACACTTTTCTTAAGTCGCGAAGATCCCCGTTCTTAAGCACAGAGCCGTTGTGAACAGCGATCAGCTTGTTGAGAAGATTCTCGAATCGATTGATCGAATCGGGCATCTTCTCACCGAAGCCTTGAATCGCGCGATGAACGAACTCTCGATCTATCGCGCGCTTTTCTTTCAAATACTCGAGAACGAGCGGATAGAGCAATTTTCCGTAAGCATCGATGGTCGCTTGGTTATACCAGCGAGTCTCATCCAACTTGCCTCGCACCTCACGATACGCCCAGCCGTTGCCGAACGCTGTTGCCAAGCCCTCGTTCAAATACAAATAGGCTAGGCGAGCGTACGGTGATTTCTCTTCGAGAAACCAGGTCTCTAAGTTCGCCTTCGTTTCGTCGGACTGAGACTTATAAATCGAATGACAGAGCTCGTGAAAGACGACTCCGAAATCGCTTTCCAGATCGCCTTGCTTCACACCCGTTTGTACGCCGTGAACTTCAACACTCGAGAAGGACGTCGAGGCTGTTGAGTTGTTGAAGTCTTTCAAGAACGGAATCGCATAGAGGCCCACGACGAAGGGAACATCGACTGGCCAATTGCCCCGATAGAAATGAACCGCTTTTGAAAACATCGTATTTAAATTCGACTTCGCCGCTAAGCGCTCAAGCGCCGTCTTCGTCATTGCGAGTTCACGCTCACTCTTGGACCAAACCAGATCGCGATAAACCGGCTCAAGCGTTTTCAAGGAGCGAAGAAGAATTCGATGATCGCTCATCGGCAAAAGTTCAAGGGTGCGTGTCGCAAAGTCAGTCAGATCTCGCGCATAAAGACTCTGCGTGACGAGGACCATGTCGATGGCGCCGCCTTCAGGTCGAGAGGCGACAGGCGAATTGAAATCCCAACCGTTTTGCAGCGAGCGCGAAATTGAAACGAGATCGGCAACCGCTGCCTTGATCTCGGGCGTCTGGTAGTTGCTCCGGACCCAGACCTCCCTCAAGCCAGGTGCCGACACCCCAGTCTCGGCAAGAGCAAACGCGAATTCCAAAAGTCCATGAACACGGCTGATCCGGTATTCGACTTTGATAGGTGGCGCTGAGGGCGCTGCCGCCGCTTGCTGGGGCAGGGGCAAAAGACCAATCAGACCGTAAGCCAAAAGACACACTAAAGACCGGACCATAGAGTCTCCTTAACTTGAGAGCCCTTTATTTTTGCTGGGGCTAGCCTAGCAGTCATTGGAAACGCATTGCTTCACGAAAAAAGGAGCTGGCAGGTTCAGGATATCGGCTATAATTAAAACCTATGGACGAAGACCCCGCCCCTACGATTTCCGGTGCTAGCCACCCATGAGACCCATTAAACAAGATCATTCTCTGAAAGCCGTTTTGACGGCCGTTCTCGGGAACGCATTCGTTACCGCGCTCAAATTTGCCGGTTGGATGGTGAGCTTATCACCTTCGATGCTCGCCGAATCCATTCACTCGATGGCCGACACATTGAACCAAGTTCTTCTCTTCGTGGGCATCCGCCACGGTGAAGGCAAGCCGACAAGTCTCTACCCTTTCGGTAAAGGGCGTGCGCGCTACATCTGGAACTTAGTCAGCGCCATGGGCATCTTCTTCGTGGGCTTTGGCTTTACGACGTATCATGGCCTTTCAACCTTCATCGAAGCGCATCCGAACGATCATGTGAGCGAGGGCTTGATTCCACTCGGCGTTCTCGCGATTTCGGCGCTGATCGAGGGTTACACCTTATGGGTCGCATTTCACGCCGTGAACAACGCACGCGGCGAACGCACGCTCTGGGACTACATCAAAAACGGTGACGACCCGACAGGTGTCGCTGTCCTTCTCGAAGATGGTATCGCCGTTCTCGGCGTTATCACGGCCTTCATCGGTTACTACCTCTCAAAGCAATTGAACTCGCCGTATCCCGATGCGATCTGTTCGATCATCATCGGTTGTTTACTCGGCGTTATGGCCGTGATGCTCGCCGTTTCAAACGGTCGGATTTTGATGGGTATGTCTGCAAGCGCAGATGTCGAATCTGCGATTCGCGAGTGGCTCGACGCTTATCCCAGTGTTGAACGCGTCGTGAGTTTAAAAACGGCTGTGCTCGCGCCCGGCTCACTGAGGGTTGCGATGGAAATCGAATTCCATGGCGGTATCCTAATTTCGCGCGAGCAAATCGAACGCGACTCAGAACGCATTCGCGACGGCGAAGACCCTTCGTATATTCTCTTCGAAACGGCAGAGCGGATGGTTCGCGTTGTGGGTCGCGAGATCAACAAACTCGAATCCGCGCTGACAGAAGAATTCCCGCAAGTGCATCTGGTCGATCTCGAAGTTAACTAATTAACGGGCCGGGCGACGAGCCCGAGAATCATCTTTGGAACCGCAAACACTCGCGCTCTTCTTGGCCCTTTCGTCGACACTGGCTTTCTCGAGCGCAAGTCTCGTCTTTGCGGAATACTCAAAACGCATCTCTGTCTTGTGGATGAACTGCTTCAAAGCCGCTGTTGCGTTCACCCTTCTATGCATCACGATGCCACTTGCCTTCGGTGGTTGGCACAAGCCAGAGCCGATGATTATCGGTGGCTTTTTGCTCTCGGGCCTCATTGGGTTAAACATCGCCGATCTATTCTTGTTAAAAGCGTTCACGCGCTTAGGCGTAGCGCGCACACTGATCTTGTTCGGCTTTCAGCCCCTGATGGTCGGTTTCGGCGCAAGCCTTCTCTTTCATCAGCCGATGAACCCGGCACGCTTCATTGCCGTCGGCTTCATGATCTTGTGTCTTTTTACGTTGAGCCTTGAAAAATACAAAGCCGACAAGACGTGGGAACTCACGGGTCTTGCCATCGCACTTCTGGGAGTGGCACTCGATGCGTGCGGGATTTTAATTACACGGACGGCGTTCGAGGCCACGGCTCATCACACACCGATCGAAGGCCATTTCTATCGCTGTCTTGGAGCGCTCATTGGTTTTTTCGCGATGAGCTTCTTCAAGCCTCTGCCTTTAATCGGCGAATTTAAGAAGCTTGGTCCGCGCGCGAAACTTCTTTTGATCGTCGCTTCAACGGCGGGCACGTATCTCTCACTTCTACTGTATTTGAATGCGATCAAGATTGGTCACTTGGCTTCAATTTCCGGGATCGCGATCACGGGCCCGATGTTTGCGACGGCACTTGAATGCGGCATAAAACGAAAACTTCCGAGTCTCTACCTTCTAGTCGCGTTTATTTTCTTTTCAGCTGGGTTTTACGTCCTTCTGACGACGCACTAATTTTACGCTCTTTTTACGTGGGAAAGCGGCTCTTCGCGGTCTCACCCGCTTGACCGAAGCTAAAGGCCATTGCACAACGAAGTTGCAGGAGGCCCTCCTTATGGCGACCACAGAGACGTTCCAGGATTCGATGCAAAACACGAAATTTCTCTCACCAGATCTCAGGGCCTGCATGGAATAACTCGAG
>CAJYOV010000420.1 GCA_913776405.1 Pseudobdellovibrionaceae bacterium | reverse complement strand
CGAATGTGCATCACATCGTGATAGTACTCAGTGAGGTTTTTCTCGTTGAGTGACTCGTAGATCTCCGCGAGATCTTGAACGACGCGGTGATCCTCTTTCGAGAGCGATTTTGCAGGCTCTTTTTTCTGAACTTCGTTGGTGCCCAAGACGTTGAAAATCAACACCGAGTGGTGCGCAACGAGTGCACGGCCCGCTTCAGTCACGATATCTGGGTGTGGAACACCTTTTTCGTCGCACGTCGATTGAATCGCCGAAACGACGTCGTTCGCATACTCTTGCTCTGAGTAGTTGATCGATGAGTCCGTAATACCTGTGCCATCGTAGTCGACGCCGAGACCGCCGCCCACATCGATGTACTTCGGACGCGCGCCCATCGCGTAAAGCTCAGTGTAGAAGCGAGTACCTTCTTTGAGTGAGCCTTTGACCGAAGAGATCGAAGAGATCTGCGAACCGATATGGTAGTGAAGGAGTTCAAGCGACTCGAGCATGTTCTCGCGCTTAAGCATGTCGACAGCGTCAACGATTTCGAGAGCTGTGAGACCGAACTTCGAGCGATCGCCTGAAGACTCGATCCATTTGCCAGCACCTTTTGAGTGGAGCTTTGCGCGAAGACCGATCTTCGGTTTAATCGAAAGTTTTTTTGCTGCCTCGATGATCATCGGAAGTTCGCCGAAGCGGTCGACGACGATGATCGTGTTGCGACCCAGCTTCTGCGAGAGAAGAGCTGTTTCGATGTATTCAGAATCTTTAAAGCCGTTACAGATGATCAGTGCATCGGGTGTCGTCATCATCGCAAGGACGATGAGAAGCTCAGGCTTCGAACCGCACTCGAGACCGAGGCGCGTGCCCATGCCGAACTCGATCAGCTCTTCCACCAAGTGGCGCTGCTGGTTGACCTTGATCGGGTAAACGCCGCGGAAGTTGCCTTTGTAAGAGTTTTCTTCGATGGCTTTTTTAAAGCACGAAGACAAGAGCTCGATACGTGATTTTGTAATGTCAGGGAAGCGGATGAGCATCGGAACGCGGATGCCGCGTTCTTGAAGATCTTGGGTGAGTTCGAGAAGGTCGACTTTTGAGCCCTTAGCGCCCTGTGGAGTGACGACGATATTCCCTTTTTCGTTCACTTCAAAAAAGTTCGAACCCCACGCACCGACTTTGTACAAATCGCTGCTCTTCTGAACATTCCAAGGTGTAGAGGTCACCAGAGCGTCTCCCAAACGAGTCCGCTCTGATTTCCAGGCGGAGTAAAATTAGACCTTCACGATCAAGTTCAAGATGCGACCGGCTTTGTAAATCACTTTGTCTGGCGTTTTACCGCCAGTTGCGTTTTTCACCGTATCGACAGCCATCGCCGCAGCCACGGCATCAGCCTCGCTTGCGTCTTTGGCGATCGTGATGACGCCACGTGATTTTCCGTTCACCTGCACACCTATATTGACCACGTTATCCACTGTCAAATCGGAATCATACTGCGGCCATGGTGCCGAAACGATCAGCCCGTTTCCGCCCAATTTTTCCCAGATCTCTTCGCAGACGTGCGGTGCAAACGGCGAAAGGATCTGAAGAAACGGCATGAGAACTTTTTTCGATTTCGAGCCGGTTTTGTAAATGTCGTTCAAGAGAATCATCATGGCCGAGATGGCCGTGTTGAAGCTCAAGGTTTCGATATCTTCGCCGACCTTCTTGATCGTCTTGTGGAGAAGTCTGTTGAGTTCATCCGGAACTTCGGAGTCGTCCGCGAGCGATTTGCCGTTTTCGTCGACACAGGCGCGCCACGTGCGGTCCAAGAAACGCGTGATGCCGCCGATACCCTGTTCCTGCCAAGGTTTGTCGGCTTCCATTGGGCCCAAGAACAAGATGTAGCAGCGAAGGGCGTCGGCACCGTAGGTGTCGCGCACTTCGTCGGGGTTCACGGTGTTGCCGCGAGACTTCGACATCTTTTCGCCATCGGCCGCCAAGATCATGCCCTGGTGAGCAAGTTTGCGGAACGGTTCGTCCGACGAGATGAGACCCGCGTCGAAGAGAACCTTGGTCCAAAAACGAGCGTAGAGAAGGTGGCCGACCGTGTGCTCGGGACCGCCGACGTAGAGATCGACTGGCATCCAGTACTTTTCTTTCTCCGAGTTCACCATCTCCGCGTCGTTGTGCGGATCGATGTAGCGGAGACGCCGAAAGCTTTGCAGATCGCCTGCCGTTTTAAAACCGATCATCAAAAAGAACGTGAGGATATGTTCGACTTGTGACGGCTTTTCCCACGGAACCAAC
>CAJYOV010000419.1 GCA_913776405.1 Pseudobdellovibrionaceae bacterium | reverse complement strand
TATTCGTCGTACCTGCTGTTTTTCGAGTTGCCTTCAGAACCGTGCTCCTGGTGGAAAGCCGGGTCTACAAGGGATCCGGCTCATTCGTCAAAGTCAGAACAACTAAAGCGCGATTAAATCAATCCGTCACGGCGTAAAAGGGCGTCTGGATCCGGTTCGCGGCCACGGAACTGCTTATAAAGCTCCATGGGGTGTTTCGTTCCGCCGCGTGACAGAATGTTTTCGCGGAATCGCATAGCCACTTCTTCGTTGAAAAGCCCTTTCTCCTTGAAGAGTTCGAAGGCATCGGCGTCGAGAACTTCGGCCCATTTATAGCTGTAGTAGCCGGCCGAATAACCACCCGCAAAGATGTGCGAGAAGCTTGCCGACATATTCGACTCTTTCGGCGTTGGGAGTAGAACTGTGCGCGCCGTTGCCTTTTTCTCGAACTCACCGATGTCGGTGATCTTAGATGGGTCAGCCGCGTGCCACGCAAGATCCAACATGGCGAACGTAATCTGCCGCATCGTGAACCAACCGGCCTGGAATTTTGCGCTCGATTGGATCTTTTGGATCAGATCCTTCGGCATCTTTTCGCCCGTTTGGTAGTGACGCGCAAACAGGTTCAAGCCTTCTTCTTCGATCGCCCAGTTTTCCATGATCTGTGACGGGAGTTCGACGAAGTCCCAGTAGACGTTCGTTCCACCTAGCGAAACGAACTTCGTGTCAGAGAGAAGGCTGTGAAGAGCGTGACCGAATTCGTGGAAGAGGGTGCGAACATCGTCAATCGACAGAAGCGATGGGGTCGTCGGCGTCGATTTTGGAAAGTTGCAAACGATCGTCGCGTGCGGGCGTTCGATCTTTCCGCCTTGAAGGCCTTGTTCACGAATCGAGTTCGCCCACGCGCCACCTTGCTTCGATGGGCGAGGGAAGAAGTCTGTGTAGAAAAGACCGATGAACGTGCCTTTCTTGCTGTCGGTGACATCGAAGACACGGACGTCCTGGTGATATTTTGGAATGTCGTGAACTTCTTTGAACTCAAGACCGTAAAGACGGCGCGCATGTTCGAAGACGCCTTCAATCACATTTTCGAGTTTGAAATAAGGGCGCAAGACTTCGTCGTCGAGATCGTGCAACTTCATCTTCAAACGTTCAGACCAAAATGCGTAATCCCAGGCTTGGAAATCAGCATCGCCAGTTTCCTTCGCTTTCAGTTCGCGCACTTGAGCGAGATCGCGCTCGCCCGCAGGTCTCGCTTTCTCAAGCAAGCGCTCAAGAAACGCCATCGCCTTTTCGGGAGACTCGGCCATGCGCTCTTGCAAAACGAACTGCGCGTGTGAGTTCTGACCTAGAAGTTCAGCGCGCTGATGACGAAGAAGCGAGATTTTCTTTGTGAGATCTTCGTTCGAGAATTCGCCTTTGTATGCGCGCGAGCTGTACGCACGATACATTTTTTCGCGAAGCGTGCGGTTTTCGGCGTAAGTCATAAACGGCAGGTAGATCGGGATCTGCAGTGTGAAAAGCCACTGACCGTCTTTACCTTTTTCTTTTGCGGCAATCGCCGCCGCTTCAATCGCCGTTTCGGGAATTCCGGCAAGATCCTTTTTGTCGGCGATCCAAAGCTCGAAGGCGTTTGTCGCTTTCAGCACGTTGTCTGAGAACTGAGGCGCAAGTTTCGAGAGTTCTTGGTCGATCGCGCGCAGTTTTTCCTTTTTCGTGTCGTCGAGAAGAGCGCCGTTTCGAACAAAGTCTTTGTACGTTTTTTCGGTGAGGCGAAGTTCTTCCGCGTGAGTGCTTTTTGTAAGACCAAGCGTTTCGCGTTGATCCCATACGCTCTTTACACGGCCGAAAATTTTCGGATCGAGGAGAACGTCGCTCGAAAACGATGCAAGCTTCGGCGCAATTTTTTGCGCAAGTGCTTGAAGTGTGTCGTTCGTGTCTGCGTGAAGCAAATTGTAGAAGATCGAGCTTACGCGACCGACCGTTTCCGAAGCGGTTTCGAGTGCCAGGATCGTGTTCTCGAATGTCGGTGCGGACGTCGAAGAGCGAATCTGATCGAGATTTGCGCGCGCTTCCGCGATCGCGACTTCAAGAGCAGGCTCGTAATGTTCGTTTTTAAGTTGGTCGAAAGGAAAAGCGCCGTGGCGAAGAGTCGACGGTTTCAAAAGCGGATTTGAGTCAGTTGAAGATGTGCCCATGGGTCGTGAATGCCTCCGGCAAACACCGGTCGCGGCGTGCGACCGGAAACCCAATTTGTATCATAAAACGAAGCGACCCGAGGACGGTCGGGGCGCCACGTCAGGACTTACCGAACGCAAACGCCGATCGTTGCGTTAAATGCGACGGGTTGGCACGCGCCAATGCCGTTGCATGAGACAGGGTTCGTCGTTTGGCAGACCATACCGAGGGTGCCGGCCGCGTGACCCGCGTAAAGACCGCCGTTGCCGCAAGAACCGTAGCCCATGTACGTCGCGTTGATGTTGCCCATCGAGTATCCGTAGAGCGCGATCTGAGTGTTCATGAAGTTCTGATTTGGAACGCACACGATGCCAACGCCAGGGGAACAGGCAGCGAATGAACCGTAGCCGCAGCCGGTTTGCCCGTAACGGCGAGGCGGGCTGCGACGATTGCGACCGCGGCGGGCGTCTTCACGACCCCATTCGTAGCTTGAGAAACCCCAACGCTGATGACGCTGCCATCTTTGGTTCGTCATGTACGGGTTCATGGTGCGGCATTCAAGCGGCATCGCATAAGTAGTTCCATAAGCGGTCGCCGTGTTTGCTACTGGCTGGTTGTTGTTGCTCTTGCCACCGCAAGCCGACAAAACCGTAAGCGCCATTAGCGCTAAAAATCCGAGTTTGAATGACTTCATTTTCGACCTCTCCATCGGGCTTCCACGGTTGAGCTTCCGCAGTCATGTGTCGTGGAACTCGCCCATCCCGATTAGTCCAAGATGTGTGCCAGACTTCTTAAGTCGGTTCGGTCCCGTCTAAGTCCGCTAGAACGATTTGGAGGAGCATCACGAGGGGAGCTTCGACGTTTCACTGGGAAAAATCTTCGATTCGGAGCCGGACTGCGGCGCCCAAAGCTCTTGAATTCGAGAGGCGCCTCGCTACTCTAAAGGGGTATGAAACGCACATCACTCCTTCAATCGGTTTCACCTTTGATTATCGGGTTCGTTTTCGTAGTCGCTCTACCAGCGGTTGCGGCGCCAATTCCACTCGTCGTGAAACCGAATTCGATTTCGACACCTCTTCGTTCGACGGGCACGGTTCAGGGCGGTAAGGCTGGCGAAGAGTTTTCGCTTCTAGGCGTTCAAACGGCGAAGACGACGACGGGTGAAAAGCTTGTTTTAAATTATGGCGACCGCTTTGGTCAGGCGATCAAAGGTGAGCCGGGCTACTTCCAGATCGGCCTCGACCGCGCAGGCCAAAGAATTACGATCGATCTTTCGCAAGTGACGACGACAGGGATCGAACCCGATCAATTGAAGAAGATCTTGAAGGCATCAAAGTTCGTAGCGGCTACCGATATGACGATGGATCCTCACGATCGTTCGACAAACATCACGCTCGTTTTGAAAGAGCCTGTGAAGATGACAGTCGCAACAGATGCAGGTTCGAAATCGAAAGTGATTTTGAACCTCGAGCCAGTTCGTTAAGTTAGCTATAGAGAGACTCAATCAGGTCGGCGTAGTTTTTGTCGACCACTTTACGCTTCACTTTCAGTGACGGCGTGATCTCGCCAGCCTCAATCGTCAATTCACGAGGCAAAATTGCGAAATTTTTGATCGACTCGAAACTTGCAAGATGTGAGTTCGTTTCGGCGACGGCTTTTTTAACGACGTCTTTGATCTTCTGATTTTGCAAAAGTTCAGCGTAACCAGGCGCCGAGATTGAATTCTCTTTCGCGTACGCCTGAACCGCATCCGGATTGAGAGCAAGAAGAGCTACGACGTATTTCTTCTGATCGCCGTGAATATGAACTTGAGAAATGAAGCGGTTTGCTTTCAGTAAACCCTCAAGTCGTTGCGGCGCTACGTATTTGCCGCCCGCTGTTTTGATCAAATCTTTCTTGCGATCCGTGATGCGAAGGTAGCCTTCCGGTGAAAGCTCGCCGATGTCGCCCGTGTGAAACCAACCATCGACGATCGCGGTTGCTGTCGACTCGGGATCGTCGAGATACTCTTTCATGACCTTCTTAGATTGAACGAGAATTTCGCCGTCATCGGCGATTTTGAAACGAACGTCGCCGATCGCTTTACCTACGGTGCCGAATCGATAATCGAACGGGGTGTTGACGGCTGTCGCGGCCGTTGTCTCCGTTAGGCCGTAACCTTCAAGAATCAAGATTCCCGCGGCATGAAAGAATTCAGCGATCGAGCGAGAGAGCGGAGCGCCACCGCAGACGGCGAAGCGCAAGCGGCCGCCGAGACGTTCGTAAATGGCGTCGAAAACGAGTTTCTTAGCAAGTCGGTAGCGAAGCGCAAGTTCAACGGGCACAGGCTGCTTTTCGACTTTGTATTGACTCATCTCGCGGCCCACGCCGAGCGCCCAATGGAAGACGCGGCTTTTCAGTGGGCTCACTTCGGCTTGAGCCAGAATCCCGTTATAAATTTTCTCGAAAACGCGAGGCACCGACATCATCAGAGTTGGTTTTACGTCGACGAGATTGTCTTTCAGGCGATCGATGCTTTCTGCGAACGCCATCGTGTAACCGATAAACGCGTGGCCCCAAACTTCGACGCGACCTAAAATGTGCGCGTAAGGCAAAAATGAAAGGCTGCGGTCACGAACCGTGACCCCAAGGAGTGGGAACGCGTCTTGGACTTCACTGAGCGCTTGAGTGTGCGTGAGAACAACGCCTTTTGGACGACCTGTCGTGCCTGACGTGTAGATGAGTGTCGCGGTGTCTTCGAGTTTTGTTTCGCGAACGGCGAGTTCGTAAAGCGTTGGCGAAAGTTTGAGTGCGGCTTCGCCCTTGGCTTGAATCTGTTGGAGTGTCGAGAACTCTTTAGCTGGTGGCGCCGACTTATCTTTCGCGGGCTCAAAGACGATCACGGCTTCGATCGATTTTATCTCTTTAACGATGGAGCTCAGTTTTCGGAAGACTGACGCGGATTCACAGATCAGAATTTTTGATTTTGAATCATTCAAAATGAACGTGATGTCTTCAGGTGTCGAACTTTG
>CAJYOV010000418.1 GCA_913776405.1 Pseudobdellovibrionaceae bacterium | reverse complement strand
TTCATTCATTACGCGGCAGCCGACACCATCGGCCACGCGGTCGGCTGGGGCTCGTGGCTTCAGAGAGTGGCGTTAAGCCGCATCGATGATTCAATTGGCCGGGTCGTCTCTGCGGTTGAATCCACTTATGCCAAGAACGATTACGTTCTTATCGTGACGGCTGATCATGGAGGTCACGAAGCTTCACACGGGCGTACAAATCCAGATGGTTCGCTTCAAGATGAGAAAAACGATCTCTATATCCCTTGGATCGTCGTCGGTGCTAAGCTCATGGACCCGAAAGCACCCGTCACTGTGATCGACACGGCACCCAGTGTGGCGTGCGTGTTCGGACTGACAGCCCCAGTCTCTTGGAATTGGGAAGGTCAGAATCGTTTGGAGGCTCCATGCTCGGAAAAGCAGAAAAATCCGCAAAAGATGAACTAACTCCGGCCGAAAAAGAAAAGGTCGGCGAATACTACCGCGAAGATTCGCTCAAGTCTGCGCAAGCTCGAGCTTGGAAAGCGCTCGAGACAACTGCAGCTCAGCTGAAGCCAGGCGATACAGAAAAAGACGCCCTCGCGATTCTCAAATCCGTTCTTAAAACAGAAGGTGTCGAAAAAATTTGGCATCCGCCGCAAATTCGGTTTGGGCCCAACACGATCCAACCGTTCGGAAAGCCAGGCGTCTCGGATGTCCGATTACGAGAAAACGATCTCTTCTTTCTCGATATCGGCCCCGTCTTTGAGGGTCACGAAGGCGACGTCGGTACGACCTTCACGATTGGCGACGACGCGCGATTTAAAAAGATCGCGTCAGACGCAAAGGCCGTTTTTAACGACGTTCGAGACGAATGGGCTCGCACCGGCAAAAATGGTGAAGCTCTGTACGCCTTCGCCGCTCAACGTGCTGAAGAAAAAGGCTGGAAGCTTAGCCTAAACGGCGCTTCTGGCCATCGCGTCTCAGATTTCCCGCACGCGATTCACTACCGAGGCAAGCTCAAGACCTTCGCGGCAACGCCGACTGCTAATCGCTGGATCCTCGAAATCCATCTGGTCGATCCAGACGGCCAGTTTGGCGCCTTTCACGAAGACCTGCTGTAAAGAAAATGACGCGCGGCACGCTTTCTTCTCGCAGGCGCTGGAGCTTGTTAACTTCAAGCTCTCTCATCTCGTACACAGGAGAAATCCCTTTGGGTCGTTTCGCATTCGCAACAGCCGCTCTCGTTTCAGCAACTTTGCTCGTTTCTCAAGCCTTCGCATCGGGCGGCGAACACGAACCGAATTACCCAAACTCGTACTCGAAAGAGCCAGCGAAAAAATATAGCGGCAACACGCCGATTGATTCAAATAACGGCCTTTTGTTGAACCATGGCACCTACGGCATGGAAAACAAAGATTACGAAGCGTGGGCAGCAGCGCCTGCGGTCGTCGCAGGATTAAGCGAACAGCCTTACTCCTTCCGCCAGAAAAAAGACTTCGTTAACACCATGAAAGAACAAATCACTTGGGGCAAAGTCGCGATCGGCAACTGGAAAAATACGTCGAAGATCACGCGCCCCGAGGCTGTTGAGTACGGGAAAAAAGCAGTAGAGACGATGTCTCCCCTTCTCGAAAATCTTGAAAAGGCCGTGAAAAGCGCAGACGGCGCGAACGAAAAAGAGTGGACGTCGGCTGAATCAAACGCACGTAAGGCGTTGATCGACTTCCGCACGGCGTACACGCAAATGCACCACAACACGCAGTGGAAATCCCGCCACGCTGAAGCGACTCGCTAAGTCGGTCTTCCGATTTTACAATTCAGCTACGAAACGAAGGCCGATCTCGGCCTTTGTTTTTTTGAGCAAGTGATCGAGCGGATTGCCCGCCTCTTCGGTCCAAACGACACGTGTTTCGATTCGGTGGACTCGTTCAGCTTGTTCGCTTGAACGATAACGAAGTTCCAGTCGCGACTTTGCTTTGAGCTGCTTTTGCACCTGTTCACGTACGGGCTCCTCGAATTCTAAAATTAGACGCGCGCCCATGCGTGCAAAATCGAGAAAGCGTGCGCGGATCTGAATTTCACTTTCGTCTTCGTTCCGAACGATTAAAACGGCGTGGCCTTCACGCTTTGTTCTCGGATGCAGACGCGGCTGAGCCAGCGTTTTTGCCTCGGCGGCTCGCTTCAAGATCAAATGCAAATCATCGATCTCAAGTTCTTCATCGAGAAACGTGTGTCGCGCGAGACTTTTGAGTTCGTACCGCGCGCGCGGGTCGATGCGGGGCGAGATCGTGACCAAAGCCGCATTCGGATAAGCCTGTCTCAACTTATGAACGAGAGAGACATGCTGGGCCTCGAAGACCGGTAAACGCACGATCATCACTTGAAACGAAAACTGGGCAAGGCCCGTTTGAACTTCATCCATGCTTTGAAATTCGCGCACCAAATACGCGAGCGGTCGACTCAAGAGAGTTCGGAGTCTCTTTTGAGCATGGCCTTGAGGTGCTACGAGCGCGATACGTGTCAGCATTTAGCTTAGAACCTAGCAAACTCGGGGCTGACTCAATTCAATTTAGGATGGTGTCCGCTGACGAAGTTCGGCCGGCTGTCAAAAACTTAGTCACTCGCCGCGACCGGCGGAGAGAAATAAAACGTCGCGCTGCTTTTCCAAAAGACGAGCGGCTGCTTCAGCGCCACGAATTTTATAGGTGGCCTCGACGCTTCGCGGGTCGAGTTCAAGGACTGTTTTCCAGATCGATTTTGCAAGCCGCTTCTGACCAAGACGCTCTCGCACATCGGCGACG
>CAJYOV010000417.1 GCA_913776405.1 Pseudobdellovibrionaceae bacterium | reverse complement strand
CTGAAGACGGCAATCGCCTCGAGACACTGCCTGCAGACGCTCTCCCGGATGTTCCGCTTCTCCGTGGCGAAGTCTTTCAGCGGAATTTGTCGAAGAGAAAAGAGGCGATCGAGTTCGCGCTTTCACTTCCGCCTACGGGGACGATCAATCAAAGAAACGTTTCGGAAATTCTCTGGAGCAAAGAAGACGGCTACTCGCTGATGCTTCTCGAGCCTAAAGTCGAGGTGAAGTTGGGGGCCGATCAGCTCTCAACGAAAGTCCTTCGTGTCGGCCAAGTGATGAACTACCTCAGTGCTCACCAGCTCAAAGGTCGAGTTATTGATGCATCTTTCTCAAAGAAAGTTCTTGTCAGACTGCGTAAGGGTTCGTAGCCTTTAGTCAGGTCGCACCCGCAAACCTCCGAAATTGCTCTCAAAAGCGTTCGGTTCTAGCGGAAGACGATACTCATCGGTTTTTCCATACCATGGACGGAGAGGGGAAACGGAAGGGATTTATCGGATGTTACGTGCCTCTTCTAGGGCAAACGTAGCAGTCGATGAATGTGAACAGAAATCCCTCTGTTACATAAATCGTCTAGGGAAACAGCGGCCTCTTTAGAGGTTACGGATGACAAAAGTCTCGGGTGCTAAGGCGACGGCGAAATCGGCAGGTCCGATCGGATCGATCAATCGTACGAGCAAAAAATCAGCGATCATTGCCGGTCTCGATATCGGATCAACCAAAGTTTCATTGGTGATCGCAACGCCAGTTCTTTCAACGGCACCAAATTCAAATCAAGAAATCGCACTCGACATCGTGGGTCTCGGTACAGCGCCGAACACGGGCATTCGCCAAGGTGTTGTTGTAAACGTCGAAGCGACAATCGAAGCCATCACGAAAGCTCGCGAAGAAGCGGAGCTGATGAGCGGCTACAAGGTCGACGAAGTTTACGTCGCGGTCGGCGGCACGCATGTGAAGTCATTCGACTCGCGCGGCATGATCGCGATTCGCAATAAAGAAGTGAAAGCGGACGATATCGAGCGCGTGATCGAGGCAGCTAAAGCTGTCGCGGTACCGGCTGATCGTGAAGTCCTTCACGTTCTTCCACGTGAATTCAAAGTCGACGAGCAAGTCGGCATCTTCGATCCGATCGGCATGTCGGGTGTTCGCCTCGAAGCGAACGTTCATATCGTTACGGCGGGTCACACGGCTCTTCAAAACATCATCAAGTGCACAGAAAAAGCCGGCCTCAAGGTTCGTGGCCTTGTTCTGCAGCAACTCGCATCGGCGCTCGCAGTTTTGAGCGAAGACGAAAAGAAACTCGGCGCGGCTGTCGTCGATATGGGTGGCGGCACATGTGACGCTCTCGTTTACGCCCAAGGTTCGGTTGCCTTCACGGCGACGATTCCGGTCGGCGGTCAGCACGTCACTCAAGACATCGCGATGGGCTTGCGCACGCCGCAAACGTCCGCTGAAGCCGTTAAGAAAAAATACGGTGCCGCGATCGCAGACTTGGTCGACGAAAATGAAACGATCGAAGTTGAAGGTGTCGGCGGCCGTAAACCGCGCTCGCTCCTTCGCCGCGATCTTTGTGAAGTCATCGAACCTCGCGCAGAGGAAACGATGGCTCTCATCTGGCAAGAAATTAGAAAATCAGGTTTAGCAAATGAAGTCGGTTCAGGCTTGGTTCTGACAGGTGGCGCTTGCCAACTCGAAGGCCTTCTTGAAATGGGCGAGTTCATCACGGACATCCCGGTTCGCCGCGGAATCTCAGTCGGTGTTGGCGGCTTAACGGACATCGTTCGCGGCCCTGAAAATTCAACTGCAGTGGGCCTTGTCGTTTACGGATTCGACAATCTCTCTGCGGCTGAGAAACAGCGTTTGGCGGCGACACCATCGTCGACGGATGTTGTGGCACCTTTCTCCGATGTCATGTCGGGTTGGATGCAGAAAGCAAAAGACTTCTTCGGCGGCGCACTGGACTGAGCCGCTTTAAGATAATGTAGCCTTTGCACCGTGAAGGCCACAGCGTCGGCAGCGCCGATGCGAACGCAAACAGACCCGGGAGGGGGACAGTATGTTTGAACTCGAGGAAAACATTAACATCGGCGCAAATATTAAAGTTGTCGGTGTCGGTGGCGGCGGTAACAACGCGGTAACAACAATGATCGAAGGCGGCCTTAGCGGCGTCGAGTTCATCGTTGCGAACACGGACCGTCAGGCGCTCAACG
>CAJYOV010000416.1 GCA_913776405.1 Pseudobdellovibrionaceae bacterium | reverse complement strand
ACGGCTGTGAGCTTGTCCCACGTCAAGAGGTGAACGCCTGCAGCCGAAAGCTCGCCCTTCATTTTCTGGAAGCAATCCGCCTGCGAAGCCAAGAGCTGATTCACGCGCGAGCGAATCGCAGCTAGCTGTTGAAGCGGCGTTAGGCCACCCGACTGGCGCTGAATTCCAAGTTCTACCTGACGTTTGAGTGCGCCCAGGCGCTTCATGAAAAATTCGTCGAGATTCGAGCTGAAGATCCCAAGAAATCGCACACGCTCAAGGAGCGGTGTTCGCGCATCGATTGCTTCGTGAAGAACACGCGCGTTGAATTCGATCCACTCGAGGTCGCGATTTAAAAACTCACTCGGCAGATCTTCCGGAAACTGCTCTTGATGTTTTTTCGATTTCCTCGGCGCGCGAGGCTTTTTCGCTTTAGATGCTTTTGCCATGTGAGTCCGTTACAAAAAGGCCGGCCGGTCGAGCTTCTTCCAGATATCGAAAGCTGCGTTAATTACGCCGACATGACTATATGTTTGCGGACAATTCCCCCATTGGCTACCCGATTCTGGCTCGACATCTTCGGACAACAGTCCAAGATGATTCGAGTAGCTCAACAGTTCTTCGAACGTGCGAATGGCATCGTCAATACGGTTCAAATGCGTGAGGGCACGCACGTACCAAAAGCCGCAAACAAGAAACGCAACCTCAGGTTCACCGAAGTCGTCTGGATGTCGGTAGCGATAGAACAAGCCGTTACGAGCACGCAACCCCTCTTCCATCGCTTTTATGTGAGTATGGGCCCGCGGAGAGTTCGGCGACAAGTAGCCCATTGTCAGGAGTTGGAAAAGACTCGCGTCGAGCGCCGCCCCACCGACATATGAACAGTACGCCTGAAGTTCCGGGTTAAAGCATGACTCGATCCCATCGGCGGCACGTTGTTTCAACGTGAGCGCTCGCTCGACTAGAGTCGAGTTGCCTAGATGATTCGCAATCTTCGCCGCAGCAGACGCCCCGGCCCAGTGGAAGAGATATGTGTAGCAATGCTTGTTTTGAAAATTCCGGAATTCCCAAAGCCCGGCATCCGGTGCTTCGATTGTGCGCTCGATGAAATCGAGAACCTGCGAAACGAGATCCGGCGACTCCAAGCGCTTCGTGTGAATGATGCGCGCATCTACATAGAGCGGAAAGAGTGAAAGCAAGATCTGACCGTAGACATCGTTTTGCGTTTGTAAAAAAGCAGCGTTCCCAACGCGCACGGGTTTGTTGCCCCTGTAGCCCGCAAGATCGAGCTCTTTTTCCATCGGCCCGCAGTCCAGTAGCGTTGATTCATCCCCGCCCGAAGAAAGAAATAATCGCCGGTGTTGAGTTCCGCTCCGACGTGAACACGTTTAAGCGAATCTGTTTCTGTAGAATAAGCTTTTAGAACATCTCGGTATTCAGCTGTGAAAGAAAGGCGAGATTGATTCGATGTGATTGGGAAGAATGCGAACCCCACATCAACCGTTTGCGGAGTCGTTTGAGGGCGCTCCGTTGTCGAATGGAAAATGCCATCCGTCAGATTGTATTTCGTATTACCAAGATCTCGACCCACGATCGCAAGCGTCGGCAAATACTGAATTGGCGCAGTTAAAATCACGCCAACGTCAGCTGCTAATCCGAGACCTTCGCTTGCGAGATTTGAAACACTCAAATTCGTCGAAGTGACTGGCAAATCTTTGCGGATTTCCGTGCGATCGACAGCGCGTCCCGCGACACCGATCTTCACAATGCCGTCCATCAAACGAACTGAGTAGCCCATGGCGGCCGCGATATCGTTGACGTAATCAATGCGAAAGGTGGTCCCGGATTTGTCGACTTCGGCGTTGTAAGAATACTTGCCGTGAAGGCCGACTCCGTAGTTTGTGCCGATGAGCGACGGAAAAATCTGAATCTTCGAATTCCAATGAAGACCCGGGTTGGTCTTTAATGCGTCGAGAAGTTCCTGAATCTCGAAGAGCTTCGTGAAATTGCTGAGCTTCTGAACTTTGGTATTTGTCCAAGAGCCGGTGACTTCTGGATCGACGATGGTGAGCGTTGTATCGCGCACTTTTCCAAGAGCTGCTGGGTTCGTCAGAACAGCGGTTTCATCATTCACGACTGCTGCGTAGGCACCACCCATGCCCATCTGACGGACACCGGTATAAAACTCTTCGAGCTCAGCTGCCTGAGCGCTGCTGCTGGCGATCAGCAGTGGAATAAGAATCGGTAAAACGCGTTTCATCCGTCGGACTCCATCCATGGGTCTTCTCTTCAGTTTATCGGAATGAGACAGCCTCACCTTGAGACACGAAGATCTCGAATCGCACGGTCCTTTGTCGCGAAACTCCTAGGCGTCAGTCTAGTTTCAGAACCCAAACGCGGTTTAAGTCGAGACTGATTTTAAAAGTCTCTTGAGACCATACACCTTTGGTCGAGCCGCTCCGATAAAGACATACGGGTCAAATGAAAGGCATTTCGATGAAGTCGTGCATTCGCGGTCTAAGTCTGTTCGGTCTCGCAACTCTCACACTGGTTTCACTTTCAGCCTGTGAATCCGGCGAAGACCGCAGCCTCTCATCCGCACAGGCTTGCCTGGACGGCGCAACGGACGCAGCTCAAGCTCAAGTCTGCGTCGACAAAGTCGCAGGCCTCGAGACGCAGGATGCGTACTTGATTCGATGTTCCGCTGGCTTTATCGCGAATGGTTTCATTGGTCAGAAGATCGCAGACGCTTACACAAGTATCTCTGGAAATAATAATAACAGCTCGCCAACCTACGACCCGATGGTCAGCATCATGGCTTATTTGAACTTTGGGTCGACCAATCCGAATTTTACTTCGGCCGCAACGCTCAACAATTGCCAACGCTCGGGCGTAAAATCGATGTACCAACTCGCTTCGGCAGCGGATCTTTCATCTACGATTGCGCAGCTCACAAGCACGGTGCCGTTTGACCCGCAAAACCCAGAAGCGAGCCTTCAGGCGATTATTGATGAAGTGACGGCTACTGGTTACACACCGAGCCCGACCGAACTTGGGGCTTTGGGTTCGGTCGTCATCTCGACGAACGATGCGTTCTGCGTAAACGCAGCGAATCCGAACCAGGATATCTGTTCGAAAATGCAGACCGCTATCGTCGACGCTGGCGGCACTTCAAACCCTGCGGCTCTCGCAGAGGCGCTCTTAGATCTACTCAAGAATTAAGAGCGAGCTCCCGAACGGAAGCCCGGCTTATCGTTGACTCAAGTCGCCCATCGAAACTGGCAAGCTAAAATCGAAAATTAGAAATCGAGAGACGCGCGTGCACCATACGCGCGGACTTGTTTTGGCGCCGTGCTTGTGCCGACGTCATCGCCGTAGGTGACGAGGTCGAGAGTGAAGATGCCGGCTGTGCCGGTGAAACCTGCAGTGAAGTAGCCTTGGTTTAAACCCACGCGCCAGCCGCCTTGCCACCAGCTGCGAAGCTTCCAGAGAAACTCGGCGCCGACGTGTGAGCCCTTTTTAAAAGTCCAGTTACGATCGCCCATGTCGCGTACGTCAGCTGCGAGACGCGTGCGCCAAACCCACCACTCAGGGAGATCGAGTTTTACGCCTGCATCAACACGACGCCCGAGATTTGGTGCGGGTTGAGAGTCTTTGTTGATCAAGTGAAAGTTTGTTTTGAAACCGTAGTCAGCGAGGTTGCGAACGACGAGGCCGACCGTTGGCTTTGCGTAGCGCCACCATGAGTTATTCGAGATCAGTGGCGTCCACAAGAGGCCCCAATCTGCATCGGCCGTAAACCCTTCGCGTGCATCTTCAGAGCGCAGAATTTTTTCATCGGCCACGAGGTCACTCGCGTAAAGCGCGCGGTTGTAGTAACCGCGGTAAATCGCTTTACCCGTAATGCCCATCGAGACGCGATGTTTTGGACCAAACCATTTCACGTCCCAACCGCGACCATATGCGAAGGTCGTATCTTGAACCGCGACCACGTTTAACGTGACAACCGACGTACGACGGATCGAAAGATCCATGTTCATATCGATAGGAAGAACAGCGATGCCCCACTTCGGTCGCACCCACACCGCTTGAAGAAGCGAGTAGCGCATCGCATACGTTTCACCAAAATTTTTCTCGAGAAGATCGACGTAAGCTTGGGTTTGCTGTGTCTGATCTTCGATTTTTGAGGCGTCTTGAATGTCTTTGTAGAAGCCAGGAATCTGGCGATCGACGTAACCACCGAGACTCATGTTCAACTGGCCTTCTTCAAGGCGAGCCAGACCAGCGGGGTTAAAGAACAATGTCGAATAATCGTCTGCCACTGCTGTGACCGCACTGCCCATGCCGAGAGCGCGTGGGCTCTGATAAACTTGGTGAATGCGGTAGTCTCTCACCACACCTGTTTGCGCAAAAGCAACCGAGCCAGCAAGAAGTGAAAGCGTAAAGGCGATCGAGCGAAAACAGAATTGCTTTAACATGTGGGGGAAGTCTCCGAAGCTTGATTCTATGAATTGTGATTTGCTTCCGGTACAATTTCCGCATGCGTGAGCTTTCTCGAATCCTTTTTTTGACCTTGGTCCTGATTGCGACTGTCGCTCTAAGTGGGGCGAATTCACTAGCCGCGATTAATGACCCCAATCCTGACTTCATTGACACACCTCAACCAGCCGCGACACCGTCGCCTACTGCTGAAGCCGCAAAAGATGATTTTGACGTTGCACCGCCGCCTCCGGCCCCGCCCCGTTCGGCGCGGCTCGAGTACTTTCACAAATATCGGCGCGGTTTAAGTTTCATGGGCGGGCCTGTCATCGACACGAAACGAATTCAGAACAAGGAATCGGCGCTTATGCGCGGCTCGATTCGTTATCTCTTTAAAGATCGTGAGCTTCGTGGGTTCGAGGCTGGCGCAGACTTAGACTCGGACGCGACAGGCGCCATTCATCTCACGCGTCGGTGGATCTATTCTCAGACTCGATTTAGACCTTATGAAAAGCTAGGGCTCGCGATTCGAATCGACCCCGATGACCAGCTCGGCACGTTTCTGAGATATCAGCATTATCAGTTACGAGCAGGCGCAGGCTTCGAAGCACTGATCAGCGACCCCGCGAGTTTCAGACTCGAGCTCGAGGCGAGCGCTAGCTTCCATTCGCTGCAAGCCGCCTTGGTTGGCGGCTTGGTCTGGGCTTGGTGATCAGCGCGATGTCAGAGACGCTTGTGTCAGATAAGCCATGAGTTCCGGTAGCTCAATCTGGTTTCGCTTGAGCACGTTCGCCAATTCCGATTTCAAACGCTGAACACTCGATGCGGTTTTCGTAACGACTGTGAGATCCGGCGTTCCCGTTTTCAATCCGTTCAGCACGGCGTTTAACTCAGCCGTTGTCCAACGGTCTTCGATCACAGTCGCAGCGAGAGTGCGAATCGACTCTTCAAAAGTCTTCGTTGCCATAACGCCGCGGAGTTTTTCAACCATCTGAAGTGTGGCCTCGTTCGCTGGTTCCGCGAGCGTCCGAACGGGAGACAGAAATTCATCATTCAGAGTTGGCATCGTTTCGTTCACGAGACCCAGAGATTGAAGCTGCGGAAGAACGCGGTACGGATTGAATTCCCACGCATCAACTCTTGAATCGATTGTGCGAATCGCACGCAGAGCGGCATTGATGCAGCTGTTGTAAATCAAATTGTAGATGTCGCGCTCACCTACACGTGGACCGACTTGCAGAGCATACGCGAAAAGATTTCGTTTTTGCGCTTCGGTAAAGTTTAAACGATATTGCTCTACAACACTCGAATCATCGGACCGAAGCTGTCGGCCCGCCATGTGAGACGTTGTCGCTAACATGTACGATGCAGCGAACGATCCGGTTAAACCTGTAACCGCGTTCCAAGATTGATTGCCCGTTTCTGTTCGAAGGGCCATAAGCGCATAGACGACGTCACCCTCGATGAATTTCAACTCACCCGTTTCTTGAGAAACGAGAAGCAATGGGTTCGAGAGTTTGAATCGAATCTGTGCGTGACCGCCGATGCTTGTGCGAAACCATTCAAGCTGGAAGATCGTGTCTGTCACTTGCGTCTTCATTGGAAGATAGAGCTGCCAGAGCTCCGACGGATCGGTCGGCTGAAACGGCTCGAACGCATTTTTGCCCTTTAAGCCGTCAACAAAGTTACCGTAAACGCGGTAGCCGCCCGCCAAGAGTTGATCCGCAGCAGCTTGCCCCAACTTCTTTTGATAGGCTGCGCGAACGACGGCTGATGTCGCACGAATCTCAGTCACATCAACTAGCGTCAGCGAAGGACGCTGCGCTGTCAGAATCCGGTCGTCCGGTTTGTCTGCTTAAAAGGTGCCAGGTCCCGTTCGTGGGCGCAGCGCGCCCACGAACGGGACCTGGCACCTTTTAGAGGGTCGCGAGGTAAGCGTCGAGTTGCTTTTCGAGATCTGCGAGCGAGCCGTGATTCTGAATCACGTGATGACCGCGCTTTGCTTTTTCTTCGATAGGAATTTGGATAGCGATTCGGCGATCGGCCTCTTCGGGCGAGAACGCGTTTCGCATGATTAATCTCGACTTCTGAAGTGCCGGAGTTGCTGAAACAACGACGACGGAATCAAAGAGGGACTCCATGTTTTTTTCAAACAAAAGCGGCACATCGTAGAACGCGGCCGCATGCCCTTTCGCTTCAAGGTCGGCCTTTTTTTCGAGGGCGAGCCGGCGGACCTCGGGATGAACGATCGATTCAAGAAGTTCTAGCTTCGATCGGTCGGCAAAAACGACTTCGCCGATCCGGGCGCGGTTGAGTTCGCCATTTTCTTGAATCGAGTCACGACCAAAGGCTTGAACGATTTTCGAGTGGGCGACTGTCCCGATTTGAACCGCGTCTCGGGCGAGGACATCCGCATCGATGACCGGATACCCGCGTTCTCGCAACAAACGGCTAACGGTCGATTTACCCGTCGCGATACCGCCCGTAAGTCCGATCCATTTCATCGTAGGGCTCCTCCCCGCCTAAGGCCTAACGTCGAGTTCAGGCCCCCTGGACCAAGGCCCGAGCTTCCGCTTCCAGCCTCAAGGAGCGCCTGCCATTCCCCGATACCTTAATGTGTCACAAAACTTCGAAACGTTTGGCAAATACATTCTTCTAGAGAAGCTCGCGATGGGCGGGATGGCCGAGATTTATCTCGCTCGCTCGTCAGGCGCTTCCGGAGTTTCGAAGTTCGTGGCAATCAAGCGAATCCTGCCACAGTTCACTGAGCAACCTGAATTCATCGACATGTTCAAAGACGAAGCGAAGATCGCGATCAACCTCGCGCACGCAAACGTCGTGTCGATTGCCGAATTCGGCCTCGAGAAAGACCAATTCTTTATCGCGATGGATTATATCGAGGGCCGCAACCTTCGCCAAATCCTGAACAAGATGAAGAAGTCGAATCTGACTTTCTCAATCGAACAAGTTCTCTACATGGTGAAAGAAGTGGCCGCAGGTCTTGATCATGCACATCGCTGCATCGATTCCAACACAGGCAAACCGCTCAACATCATTCACCGTGATATGAGCCCGCAGAACGTGATGGTCAGCTTCGAAGGCGAAGTGAAGATCGTCGACTTCGGGATCGCAAAAGCGGAAACACAGCTTGAGACAACTCGTGCCGGAACGCTGAAAGGCAAATTCGGTTACATGTCGCCCGAACAAGCGGAAGGCCAACCTGTCGATCTTCGGACTGACGTGTTCGCTCTCGGCATTTTGCTTTGGGAGCTTCTGGCGAACGATCGCCTCTTCGTTGCGAACAACGAAGTGAACACGCTTCGCAAGATCCGTGAGTGCCAAGTGCCGTCACTTCGGAAGATCAATCCGAATATCGCGCCAGAACTTGAGCGCATCGTTTCGAAGGCGCTCGCGAAAGATCGTAACCTCCGTTACCAAACGGCGGCGTCACTTCACCGCGATCTGTCTCGCTTTTTGAATAGACAGTATCCAGATTTCTCGCCGCAAGATTTCTCAGTCTTCGTGAAAACGCTTTTCGCAGGCGAGATTCTCGAGAGCCGAAAGAAGATGGTCGAGTTCGCCCGTATCGAAGCCGAACGCCAAACCAATACGTCTTCGGTGAGAGCTGCTGCGCAAACGGCACCGACACCTGATACAGCTATCACGAAAACGGCTGCTGATTCAGAACCGTCAGATCCGAATATGGATTTCGGCGCAGCTCACCAAGAGCCAGCACCGAGTGCGCCTGCTTCACAACAAGAAGCAAAGCCTCTAACGCCGCCTACTCCACCGCCGCTTCGCCCGCAATCGGCTGCATCTGGCCCACCTCAAGGTGGCCCACGTCGATCGCCTGAACCGGTTCAAACTCAAAATCCGAATCCGGCATCTCGTACGATTGAACCGCCACCGCGGGCGCAAGCTGAACCGCGCCTGACGGTTGATCGTTCTAACTACGGCACAGGTGTTTACAACGGTACGTTCGCTGGCCGATCGAATTCACAAACGGGCCTTCACGCTCGCCAGTCGAATTCGATGAGTTATATTGCGATCGTCATGGCGCTTCTTGTTTTGGGCGGAAGTGGTTACTACTACGTGACGCACAAGACATCGCTCGACCAAAAACTCCAGACCGTCTTTAAAGATCAATCGGCAAAGCCTGAAATTTTGGTCGCTACCGACAGCCCTTCGCAGCAACCGCCAAAACCAGTCGAAGAAACTTACGAAGTAAAAATTGTGAGTACAACGTCTGGCGCCCCGATCGAAATCGATGGCGAGACTCAAGGCGAAGTCACGCCTGCGACACTCAGCCTCAAAAAAGGCCGCAAGGTGAAACTCGCCGTGCGATTGGCGGGCTATCTGCCGTCTCCGTATCAAGAAAACTTCGTTGTCGACGGCTCACGCCTGATCGACGTGAAATTCAAATCAGACAAAAAAGGCTTCTTGAACGTCATCGTTCGCGGCGAAGGTCAGATTTACGTCAATTCGAAGCTCGTTGCGACCACAAGCCCCGCTCGCATGATCGCGGTCCAAGCGGATGAAGAGATTATAGTCATTGCGTTTGATCCAAAGACGCGCGCGACCGATCAAGCGGTTGCCGCCGTTGACCTGTATCGCCCACGAAGCGCGCGCCTTTGGGCTT
>CAJYOV010000415.1 GCA_913776405.1 Pseudobdellovibrionaceae bacterium | reverse complement strand
CCGTTCCCATTTTCCACTCAGCACGAATTTCAATCCTGTCGGAGGCGTTATGAAAGCATCTTATCGCACAACTCTAAAACGGATGACCGGGATCTCGCTGATCTCTTCAGCCGCGGCCCTGATGTCGTGTTCACAAGATTTTGGCATGCGGCCTAGCTCTGCGGTTGGCCCGACTCGGTTGAAGTTCATTAACGACATCAATGGCTCGGAAAGCGTAAACGCATCTCTCTTCGTCGGGAACATTTATCTTGATTATCAACTCGGGCCCCAAACTGTAGCGGGCAAGCAACTCCAAGCGAGCGACGTCTACGTTAACGGCCAAAACATCTATGTGTCTTACAGCTCGTTTGATACCGGCGGTGTTGTTTCAAAAATCGGCGCGGTCGAACTCGTAAAACCTTACGCCTGCGACTCGCCGACGACACCGTCTCTGATCGATTATTGCTTGCAGTCCGCCGGCGTCTTGGCTTTCCCCGCAACGGATATCTTCGCTTCTTACACGGATGGAACAAATCTCTACGCGGTCGGCTCTACTTCAGATGAATCCCAACTTCCTTACCTTGGCCGTCTCTTTAAGGTGTCACTCGATAGCGGGAAAGCGCCCTCTGCCATCACGACGACTCAAACTCTGAATAGTTACGCCGGCACAGGCGTCGTCGGTAATGGCACCAATCTGCTTGTCACCTACGGAACATCTTCGTCGAATTCTCAGCTAACTGGTGGCGTCGGCGCCTTCAGTCTTTCGACTCTCGCGGCTGGTGCCTCACAATCCCTTTATGACGCTCGATATGTCGCGATTGATCCTTCGAGCACGACGTCTGCTTACGTCATTCGTGGCCCAATCTCGGGTGCAACGACTGGCGCGAACCAATCTACGGTTCTCAAATATGCGACCGATGCGAACTCTGCGCCACCAGCGACGGCTTCTGGCACGATCCCGGTTGGTGGCAACACAATCGCCGAGTCGAAGTCGACCGTTGTTGTCGGCAACAAACTTCTTTTAGTTTCGACAGGCGATGGCGGATTCAAAGTGATTTGCAAAGCGACAGGTGCAACTCTGGCCTCGAAAGCTGCTCCAACGATCACGGGTATTCCGACGACTAAAACCGTGACGAACTCGCTTGCAGCGATTCCAGGTTACTTGTTTGTCGCAAACGGCGAAGCAGGCGTTCAAGTTTACAAGTTCAAAAAGACGAACACTCTTCAGTCTGATTATTGCGCCGCAGGCGTAACGCTCACGTCCGTCGGGCGGCTCGCTCTCGATTCGGACAACTCTGACGCGACTTACATTAACGCTGAGCTTTCGGCGAACGGCGTGAAAGCGCTCACAATCCTGAACGCGCTCAACGTCGTCACCTCTCGCTTGCTCGTTGTCGCATCCGGCAACAAAGGGCTCTCATTACTAGATGTCAGCGGCCTCACGATCGCACTCGACGACATTGACGATTTCTAAGTCTTTGCGATAGGCTCCCCTGACCGCGAAGGGAGCTTTCAAATGATTTATATTGCAGCCGGCGTCGTCGTTTTCTTCGGAATCTTCGTCTACGTGCTCTTCATGATCTTTCTCCCTGAGTGGGTCGGCATCACAGGCAAGACAGCACTGAAGAACGAACAAGCTCATCTCGGCAGCTCGGCCTCTCAAACCCAAGATGACTCGCAAGCTTCAACCGGCGCTGTAAATCCTGCCGCTCAAGACGCAATCAAAAAAACCGAGCAGAGTTAAGTTCTCGATATTCGGCGCCAATCTCTCCGACATCTGCGTAGCGCCCAATTTTGGCGCTTGCCGGTTCTAGACTCGAACCCATCTTCAAACGGATGGAACAATTCAGTCTAAAGCCGTACGTTTTTAGTCGTATCCAAAGCAACTGGTTTACACGGCCCCTTCACGAGGCTTCAGCGGCAGTGACGACAGTGTTTGTTGCACTGCTCGTTGCGATCTCCCTCAGCGTTTGGAACAACAGCTCGATCTTCGGTCATTCGCTAGCATCCCTCGTAAGTGCTTCTCGCGAGGCCGTGTTCGAACGGGGCGCTTACTGGCAACTCTGGACAACACTCTTTGTTCACGCCGACACAAGCCACTTACTCAGCAACCTGCTTCTTTTCATTCCGCTCAGCTACTTTCTCATAGGTTACTTCGGCCTCTCGCTGTTTCCAGTGTTAGGTCTTCTCATCGGTGGGCTTACAAACTATCTCACGCTCAAGTCGATGCCGACTCACTCGAGTCTCGTTGGCATTTCAGGCGTCGTGTTTTGGATGGGCGCTGTTTGGCTTACGCTCTACGCTCTTCTTGAATCAAAAGAATCTGTTCGCAGGCGAGTTGGCAAATCACTCGTGATCGGCGCGGCCTTGTTCTTACCTCAAGGTTATGAGCCGCATATCAGTTACGCGGCCCATACTTACGGCTTCCTATTTGGCGTGGCGACCGCTTTTGGATATTACGCACTCAACCGCCGCAAATTTAAATCGGCTGAAGTTCTCGAGACCATTGTCGAAGAGCCCGCTGACTGGGAAGTTGAGTGGGCGCTCGCTCAGGAAGCCGAGCGCCTTCAGTTTCGAGATCTTCTGCAAGATCTCGCGACCGTGAGCCCTAAGACATCTTTGGATAATCGTTATAGCCCTGATCTCCGGCCGTGTAGAACGTGTTAGCGTCCGGCTCGTTGAGAGATGCGTTCGCTTTCAACCGCTCTACCAAATCCGGATTGGCAATATACATTCGACCGAACGAGACTAGATCGGCTTTTCCAGATTTCAGAATCTCTTCTGCCGAGTCTTTCGTCAGCTGTTGGTTTGCGATCACCGGGCCACCAAACAGCTCTTTCAAGTATGGCGTGAGATAACCTTCACCTTGCGCTTCACGAATGAAGAGAAACGCGATACCTCGTTTTTTCAACTCGCGCGCAACGTAACCGAAAGTTTCTTTCGGGTTTGCATCACCGATCCAGTTCGAATCACCACGAGGCGCGAGATGAACCCCCACACGGCCTGCGCCCCAAACCTCGATGGCAGCGTCAACTGCTTCAAGTAGAAACCGCGCGCGGTTTTCAACGGATCCACCGTAATCGTCGGTCCGATGATTCGTTGTCGACTGAAGAAATTGATCCGGCAAGTAGCCGTTTGCACCGTGAATCTCAACACCATCGAAACCCGCGCGTTTCGCGTTCTCGGCACCCCGACGGTAATCTTCGATCGTCGATTTGATTTCATCTATCGTCAGTGCGTGAGGCGTCTCGAAACGACGCTTCGGTCTTAGAAGGCTCACATCGGCGTCGGGCGCGATCGCGCTAGGTGCCACCGGCAACTGGCCTTCTAAAAAATAAGAGTGCGAGATACGGCCTACATGCCAAAGCTGCATGACAATCTTACCGCCCTCTTCATGAACCGCTTTAGTGACAGCCTTCCAGCCTTCAACTTGGCTGCCTGACCAGATGCCCGGTGTATCGGCGTAACCGACACCTCGCGGATTCACGGCCGTCGCCTCGGTCAAAATGAGACCCGCCGAAGCGCGATCTCTGTAATACTGGACCATTCGAGCGTTGGGGTTTCGCCCTTCCGGCGCCCGCTGCCGTGTCAGGGGCGCCATCACGATGCGGTTTGAGAGTTTTAAATCGCCTACTTCAATTGGTTCGAAAAGAGACGCCATATTTCAGCCCTTCTATATTTCAATAATATTGAAGTATTGATGTATTGAAATGTCTTGCAGTGCAAGTCGATTCTGTGAGAACGTCTCTTTATGGCAAGAGCGTTTAGTCATCCCTCAGCGAAAGATATTACGATCGACGGCGTCCTCTACGCGCTGAGCGACCCTATTCGTCGTACGATCGTCGCAAAGCTGATGGCATCGGCTGGTCAGAATTGTTCAGCGACCTGCAGCATCGATCTCTCGCCTTCGACAATATCGTTCCACCACAAGATTTTACGCGAGAACGGCCTCATTCATTCCGAGAAGGTCGGCGTTGAAGTCGTCAACGCCGTTCGCTCCGAAGAACTTGAAAAACGTTTTCCAGGCTTATTGGCATCGATTCTCCAGTGTCACAAGTCGGCTAAGTCGAACTCGAAACCCCTAGTGAAGGTGGCTACAGAGAATGAATAACTGCACGCTTCTTCAAACGACTGAAGCCTTCCTCTGCCGCAAGTCTTTTAAAGCAGAGCCGGCCGTCATCGACGTCACGCCGGTACCAGTTCAAACGAAGGCTGTTTTCGCTGCACCTTCGGTCGAACGGTCGGTCACCCTGCCCGCTGCCCCGGCTTTGCCGCCAGCGGTTCGCGCGCCAGCGCCACTTTCATTTCTGGAAGTGAAACCGAAAGCACGTCGCGCCTCAAAAAAAACGGCCGCTCAGAGTTTCGTTGAACTCTTGATCGCGGCCGCGTCTTTGCTGTTTCTTGCGATGACTTAGTGGAAAATCTTGCGAGTGAGATTTTGAAGGTGATCGACCATCTTCGTCACTAGGTCTTTCTTCACCACCGGCTTCACGACAAAGTCGTTAAACCCATTGTCCAAACATTCGTAGCGATGTGTCGACTCCGGCTCGGCTGTGATCGCGATAATCGGACCTTCGAAACCGTCCGCGCGCAGGCGCTTAGTCGCATCGAATCCGTCGATCACAGGCATGCGCAGATCCATCAAAATAATATCAGGCTCGTACATCGAAACGTGAGTGATTGCCTCTAGCCCGTTTGCCGCCGTGCGAACAATGAGGCCAAACGCCGATAACATGCGGCTCATGAACTCTTGAGAGTCGAGGTTGTCTTCGACAAGCAGAACAGTTTTGCCTTGAAGGTTTAAGACGCCTTCGTGCGAAAGCTCAAGGTCGGGCCTTTGAGTGGACGACATAGATGCCATAGTGAAATTCATCTCCACGGTGTCAGTGAACATTCGAATACCCTCCCTGGTACCAACAGACTTAACACCGACTTCAGAGGTGAAGCAAAATGCCGCAATCGTGTTGTTGGAAAGAGCACGAATCGCGCGCGGATGTGTTTGTTGATACAAAGGAGTGCTCCTTAGGTAATTCCTAATTTTTCGAGTCCTAGACCTCCAAAGGATGCGTGTGATGCTAGAAC
>CAJYOV010000414.1 GCA_913776405.1 Pseudobdellovibrionaceae bacterium | reverse complement strand
CACTAACATTCATTTGACGGCCGTCCGAATCTTTACCATTGAGGGCATTGATCGCTTCCGCAGCTTCAGCCGGGCTCGACATCTCAACGAAGCCGAAGCCCTTGCTGCGACCCGACTCGCGATCCGTGATGATTTTCGCTGACACGACGGAACCGTGCTTTGCGAACATTTCGTGAAGTGACTCGTCATTAACTGAGAACGTGAGATTACCCACGAACAACTTATTACCCATATGTGCCTCCGAGGCTAGGGAGCGGCTTCAGAGGACAATGGCAGGATGCCTTTAAACTCGAAAGATGCGATTACAGCTAAAGTAGCATTAGTCGCAAGCGATAGATACGAATATAAAATCGCTTCGCTTCTGGATGAGATTTCGACGTGTGTGCAGGTGAGATCGAACCCCGTCGACTTGGCGCTCGACGAAACTTACAAATCGTCTGAGCGCGCACGCTGAGCCGGTGGCCCAAGATCTGTTTCGGACGTTGAGTTCGCGCACGCGACGTCACTCTTGAAAAGACCAAGGGCTTGGACACCACCCGATTCGCATGCGGCCTTCTCAACTTTCGAGCACCGAATCTTATCTGCAAAACCGCGGAGCGGCTCTGAGTTCGAGCAGTGAGCCATCTCTGCTGTTAAGAATGTACTGCAGGTCGCAACCTTCGCGGCAAAATCAACTTTCGTAACAAGCTCGGTTGAAGCGCAATCGAAGTTGACGCCGACGATCGACGGAAACGAGTTGTTCTCAAACCGCAACTTCGGATTCGCAGGCAATCGCCACGGATCGATGCTCGCGAAGCCAAACTCGAGCGCGATCGCCGTCAAAAGCAAGATCAAAGAGAACAAAGCAATGGTCGCGATCGGCTTTTTTTCAACAACTCTCACTGTGAGCCCCCAACATCGCTCAGCGCAGGACCGGTTTTGAGAGCCGGCTGGAATTTCCAGGCAACGAACGGATTCAAACGGGGTCGACACGTGAAGACGACGCGATCTTCACCTTGCCACTCAAACGCAGAGATAAAGTTGCCATCCGGGCACGCAATCTCTTTCCCGACGGGGGCGCAGGTCACAGCGAGTGTTTTCGGATCAATGGCCGTTACATACTCCCCAGGCTCGCACTGCCTTTTTTCGATGGCGCGGCAGATAAGCTTACCTTCTCCATCGACACCCGCCAAGAGAGGGGTTTCGCTCGGGCAGACGGCGCGAACGGCGCTCGTAATATCTTTTGGCAACTGAATCACGATCTCGCGCGCGTTTGTCTTTAAGTCGTCGCCCGCATATTTCAATGTGCCTTTCAATGACGACGACTGCGGCTCGAAAACAAATCCGACCGGCTCAACGACCTTCATTTGGCGTACGGCCTCCTCGAAGAAGGCAATCTTCACGCCGCACGTGTCATCGGTCATGCAGGCCACGTAGGACTCACGAGCCGAGGCCAATTGCTGCAGTCGAAGTTCAATCTGATTGAAAGCCGATCGAATCACGATTTCTTTGGTGAGCGATTCCGCTCGAATGGCTTGGTAGGCCAGCACCATCGCACCGGCAAAAATAAGCGCCGCAACGATGGCTGACCACCTCACAACCAGATCGGGCGGTTCACTCCCACCCAGGTAGCCACCTGTCGATTGCGGGCCGCCACCTCGGCCTTCGCGCTGTTCGATATATTTATTGAACATCGACTCGCTCCGGTTGATCGAGCACGCAGCGAACTTTGACAAGCACATCCGCTTTCCACTGAGCGCCGCACGACTGCTTTCGCTCACGAACAGCGCAGTCTAGAAATCCAAGTGTTGCGTTTTGAGTGAACTCAATCTTGCCAGCTACTGGCTGTACAGGCGCACCTTTGCCGCCGCAGCGACCAGGTTTAGAGACAACATTGACGAGCTGGCACATCGAATCGGATTTGAATCCATACGGGCAAACGCGGCCCGAGATGTGACCTGCCGGCGCGATCTCAGCGGGCGGCGACACGGATGCGAGCGTTGTGCGAACGCAAGCGGCGTCCACCCGCCCGTCGGAACCTAGCGTTCGCGTATCGATTCGCTCAAGCGAATACTGCGCAGGGCATCTCGCTACTTTTGAAGGTTCACCGCAGATGAATTCAACTCGCGGAACTTTGCCAACAACCGTAATACCTTTTGGCAGTGAACCTGGAGCACACAACGTCTCTGGCTTCAGTAAGCAGGAGAGCCCTGAGTTTGACGAGTACCCGTTCGCAGCGAGCGAAGACTTCGAATTGCACGTGGCCGAAGATTCTGCAGGCAGACTCGAGGGCGGTCTAGAGATCGCACTGCGCGCATCCGTTTTGAGTGAGAGCGGAGCTTGTGAGTACGCGCTAGTGACTTCGTAAGTCGTAGTCGCTCGCTTGGGATCATAAACAAATCTGACTTTGTAGCCGCAGTCTTCAGACGGATACGTTTCGCAACTGGCAAACGTCCGACTCAGCGTCAGCGTTTGGTCAGACTTGATTGAAAACTGAAACGTTCGCCCGAGCGAATTGCCAGTGACGTCAATCGGGCCTTCAGGAATTTTCGAACGCACAAGACTTTCTAACAGAGATTCCTCGAGCGCGTTTAGCCCGAGCGCAATCTGCGCTTGCTCGCCTGTTTTAGCGTTCCATCGCCAAGCGAAGAACAGACAGACCAGAGCCGTTGCCACTAAGACAACGGAGAAAATCACGTTGAGAAAACCACGTTGCATCGAGACAAGCGTGCATCAGGAGACCGCGCCTGTCTATGAACGATTCATGAGACGCGCGTAACGATTTCGGTTTTTAAAGTCGGTCTTGACGGTCTGTTTTGGCCAAATCGCGGACGCATTGTGCTACCCACTCGCCGTTCTTGTAATGGGCGTAGCCGTAGTACCATTCAAGCACGCCTTCGTGGCCTGAGAGCTGTGTCTGATCCGCCATCGTCTCCGGCACAACACCGTCTAGACTGAAGCACCAACCATACGCTTTCATTTCAGTGTCCGAGATCACGTCGATGTCTTGCCCTAGACCCGCAATCTCCGAGAAACCGAACGAGCCGCCTTTGTATGGCAGCTCGAACGCCTCAAGCACGTCGACCGAAACATCGCCTACAGTCGTTGCTTGCGTGATCCGCTTCTTTGTCGAAAGAAGTTCTACATTCGCCCGACCGACAACCCGCACATCCAGCGCATGAGCCGTCATCGAGAACAGAACTGAAAACAGAATTGAGAAGAGGAAGATCAGCTTAATCATGAGGGCCTCGTTTGTCAGGCAGTCGCCTTGAGCCCGATGATTGACACGACCAACAGGCAAAGAAAAGCGATTCTCGCAAACGTGACTGGCTCTTTGAAAATAAGGATACCCAAGACGCCCGCACCGCACGCGCCGATACCCACCCAGACCGCGTAAGCCGTGCCGATAGGTAACGTCTGCGCTGCCTTTGCTAGAAGATACATGCTGGCTGCTAGTGTTGTGAGTGTGAAAACACTTGCAACCGGTTTGGTAAAGCCGTCTGAGTATTTGAGACCAATGGCCCAACACACTTCCAGAATTCCAGCGATGACTAAGGTGACCCAGGCTGACGACATAGAATTCACTCCTACTTGCGGATGAGAATGTCTCGAGAGTGACCGGTTGCCGAACTTCGGCTTGCTCTCTCGAATGGCCGCGTTAATGTTTAACGATGAGACCTCTTCTAAAGCAAACGTTTATGGCGATGACGTCCATTGCAGCAGTGGTAACGCTGACTCTCTCAGTCGAGGCCCACGCAAGCCTGCGCGACCGAATCAAAGCTCGGATGATTGAACGACAACAGGCGAAACCTGCACCAGAAACTCGAACAAGCCCGGACAAAATCACCGAAGCCGGTGATTTTACATTCTCGATCACGGTCGCGAATCATAGTCGCTTTTACAAAGTTCACGTTCCGAAGTCGTACTCATTCGCGA
>CAJYOV010000413.1 GCA_913776405.1 Pseudobdellovibrionaceae bacterium | reverse complement strand
TCTAGTTCGAGTTCGTGTTCGTGTTCGAGTTCGTGTTCGAGTTCGAGTTCGAGTTCGAGTTCGAGTTCGAGTTCGAGTTCGAGTTCGAGTTCGAGTTCGAGTTCGAGTTCGAGTTCGAGAGAGTGTGTCGCTCGAATTTTTCACGATGCAAATTATTTTTATTGACGCCTTTTGGGGTGCACAACTCGCTATCGTTCAAGGCCTCCGATGGTTCGCGTTTATTCCGCAGCCTTCGCCCCGTCTTGCGACGCGCGAACATCAAAGGTCATTTTTTAATTTCGTGAGCGACTTCTCTCGATGCCGACGCTTCTGCGAGCTCGAAAAACATCGTGATAAATTCTGTTCAAGAAAAGGAGTCGAGATGCCTTTTACACGCGAGCGCCTATGGAAACAAAACTTTCAACCTCGGCATGTGAATCGCCAGCCAATTCATCCGGCGATTCGGTTCGAAATCAGAATGCGTGACGGCCACTGCACGCACGTCGATTCGAACGGCGCCAGATGCGACTCGCGAAAAGACCTTGAGATTCACCACATCATCGAAGTCCGAGACGGCGGCACCGATTCGCTCGATAACCTAAAACTGCTTTGTCGGGCGCATCATCAAACTCAGCATCCAACTTATGATTTTAATCACCGGCCCGCCTATCGCTCGTGGGTTCGAGAGTCGATAGTCGCTTACGGATAAACGCCTCGACCCTCTCTACACGGACATGCTGATTTGAAATCAAAATCAAAACTCCGTTTCCTAATGTTAGATAAACCATCGCCCATCAGAGAATCGATCGAAAACTTTCTTCTCCAATTGGATGAATGAGTGATTGAGAATAAATCAAGGATGGGAGTAACAACTGCATGGCCAGCTCGAGCGCGCTTCGCAAGTTCAAACGATAGCGTTAGCGCAAGCAAGGTTTTCTGAGCGAACACTTCGGGCGACTCGCGCTTCTCTGGCAGCGAGCGCCCCTCTGTAGGCGCGTGGCGCGAGGGACGCATTAGATTTTGGCGAGGAGGCGGTCGAAGAGTTCGTCTTGGAGCTTGAACATGCGGCGAGCGTCGCGTTCATTGGTCTCGTGGTCGTAGCCGAGTAAGTGGAGAAAGCCGTGGAGAATCATGTAGCCGAGTTCTTCGCGCACGAGCAGGCCGTGGTCGCGGGCTTGTGCTGAGATGATCGCTGGAGAGATTGCGAGTTCACCGAGCGAAGAGGGATCGCCGTCGGAGCCGAAACTCAAGACGTCCGTGGGTTTGTCTTTGCCGCGGTAAGCTTTGTTGAGTTCACGGATCTCAGAAGTCGAAACAAACGCGATCACAAATTCGCGGCCCACGTACTGAGCGGGATTAATCGCAAGCGCTGCTTCACGCGCGAGAAGCACCACCCACTTTTTAACAAAAGCCATTGGGACCGACTTGCCGGAGCGATTCACGATCTCCAGCTTCAGCCCGCCTCGCAACTTGCGCGAAGCAGCCTTCCCTCTGCGCGGAGACGATCTCACAGTGGTTCGCTTCGCTGAGGTCAGCGGCCGTGCGCGTTTCGTTGCTGTTAGCTTGCGAGAGGTCACTTCTTTGAGCCCGGACCCGGAATGACGTTCGTCGGCGCACCAGCGACCGTCGCGCCAGCGCCAGCCGCAACGGCCGGAGACGCCGCACGACGCTGATGCTGCGAGGCCGGAGGAGCTTCGCTCATGCCGCCGCCCGCGCGTTTTGGGTAGTCGATGCGTTGGTGATAGATGCCGAGCAAGATGCGTGTGAACGATTCTTCGATCGTCGTTAGATCTTTCAATGTGAGATTACATTCGTCGAGCTGACCATCCATGAACTTGCGTTGGATGATGTTCTTGACGATGTTTTGCAAGCGAGTCGGAGTTGGCTCGTCCAACGAACGTGAAGCCGCTTCGATTGAATCCGCGAGCATGATCAACGCCGCTTCACGGAATTGAGGCTTCGGACCTGGGTAGCGGAAGTCGTCTTCTTGAACTTCGTCGATCGTTTCATCTTGCTGTTCGATCGCGCGATTGTAGAAGAACGCAATCAGCGTCGTTCCGTGGTGCTGAACGATGCCGTCGATGATCGCCTTACCCAACTTGTATTCGAGACCCAGTTCGACGCCGTCTTTCACGTGCGCGATCAGGATCGTCTTCGACATATGCGGCGACAAGTGGTCGTGAGGGTTGTTGCCCTGACGTTGGTTCTCGATAAAGTACTGCGCGTGCTCAGTCTTGCCGATGTCATGATAGTAACTCATGACTTTCGCGAGTAGCGGATTGCCGCCGATTTCTTCAGCCGCGGCCTCAACCATCGAACCCACGACGAGCGAGTGGTGGTAAGTGCCCGGCGCTTTGACGATCATCTCTTTCAAAAGAGGGTGATTGAGATTCGAGAGTTCAAGCAGCTTAACGTCTGTCGTGATGTTAAAGACCGACTCAAGGAGCGGAATCAACATCATCGTCACAAATCCAGAGAGGATGCCCGAGATAAACCCAGCCGGTACTGTCCAAAGGAGCTGACGCATCAACGACTCATCACCGAAGTGCTGAACCGTAACGACCAACAAAACCATCAAAGCATTTACGAGACCTGTTCGAAGGCCCGCAAAATACAGATCGTTTCGCGCTTTACAAGCGAAGACCCCGCGCGCCGCCGCAAGCGAGCCCACGACCGTGACCAACATGAACGAGAACTTCATGTCGACCATGAGACCCAGGACGATCGCGAGGAAGAGCGTGAAAATCCAAACGACTTCACCGGATGTGATCAACAGGCCAACGAGCATCGTGCCCGATGCGACCGGTGCCGCAAAGCTAAACGCTGATTCTGGAATCATTGAACCGAACGCGGTCGAAAACGCCGTATTCGTCATGAAGATAAAGAACTTCGTAATTGCGACGACGATCAACAAGACCGCGCCCATGACAACGATTTCGTTGCCCTCAACTTTTACGCGGTTGAGCGTGAAACGACGCAAGTAAGAACTGAAAACCAGAAGCATCACAACGAACATGACCGACGCAACCAACACGACGAGATTGCGGTTGCGACCCGAGCGTTGATTCTCGATCTCGTTCAAGATCGAAACATGAATCGGTTTCACGACCGATCCATTCGGAACGAT
>CAJYOV010000412.1 GCA_913776405.1 Pseudobdellovibrionaceae bacterium | reverse complement strand
ATTAGGCATCGAGGCCACAAAAAAACTACTCGCCGCAGTCGAAGCACAGATCGCAAGGTTCATGCTCGCGTTTCCAGTCGGGTACGACCCTGATGTCGCAAATGCTTACATTGAGATGGCTCGTAGCGATCGCTTCGATGCCGCGAAGTTGAAATCGAGTTTGATCGAAGCGCAAGGCAAATACTTAAAGGCTGCAAACTACTTCCAAAGCAAATACCAAGAAGTCGAGCCAGCGACGGGGCCTGAACCGGCCAAAGGCAATTACTGCTACGGTCTCGATTTTAAAAACATGGTCGGGCGAAATGGAGAAATCGGTCGTTGGCTAAAGACAATCGACGATCCAAGTCTTCGCTCGAAGCTGAGCTGCCAGATGACGACGTTCACTGAAGGGCGCTGGCGTCTGACGGCAGCAACGGGTGTCATCGGTTACGCAGCGATGCTCTTCCCGGCAGGCAGACTTGCTCAAGCGGGCACGAAAGCCGCGTGGATGGTCTTCGGTACGGCGACGGCCGCCGAAGCGGCTTCAACCTTATTTGCGTTGAACGCTCTTCGTGAAGTTTGCCTTGATCCCGAAGTGATGACATCTGCCGATCAAGCGGCCTGTGATCCGGAAAAAGATTTTCAGCGCGAGATCAATTTAAAACCTGTCGCTGCTTGTGCTGCGGGTGTTGCGCTGACAGCGGTAGGCGGCGTGCGCACCATTCTCAGTCGTTACCGGCAAGCGAAGGGTCTAGCGGCAGGCTCTCGCAGCGCAAATTCTGTCGACGAAGCGGTTCCAAACGTTGTTCTACCTCGCGCGACAAAAGAGAGTGTTGCGGCGGATCCGAAATCGTTTACCACTTTGACCGGTAAAACTGCGGATCGGGTGAATGCGATGGCCGAAAGCGGCCGACTCAGACTCGTTCGAGTCTCTCCAGGTTTGGAGAATCATTCGCTGGAAAATCTACCGGTCAAACCCGTGCCGGGGCGTTACTACGTGGTCGTTAAGACAAAAGAAGGTTTAGTCCTTTCAGATTATCCTCTTCGACATGGCGGCCATCGAAAATTGGCTGCTGAGCTTGGGCTTCCGGCTCCTCGAAAACTCGATACGGACGGCACACCTGCGGGTGGAGTCGTATTTTATGACGACGGCGTTGTGGTCAGCGGTCAGTCGCTCAGGTATCCGAATCAGCAAAGTGCGAACGATATCGCACGAGAACTCAAGAAGATGGGCTTTAAGATTCTGGACAAAAAAGCCGGACCGATCTCGGGGCCGAATTCGACCGAGAAGAACCCGTTCGATGCTCGTAATCTTCCGTTGGGTCTCTGATTCGAGATAGTGCTATCGAGTGCTGTAAATTTAGGCATCGAAGAAGTTTGTGACCCGATTCGAAGCCATCTTCGAGCCTTATTTTCCTCAATGAAATCAAAAGAAAAACGGGTGCACTACGAAGTCAAATCTTGCCATGCGGCGCGCTTCGCTTTAAGTCCTTAGGTACCGAATTTAGGTAACTTCAGGAGTCCTTCAATGAACGAAATGTTTTTGGTCGCGCCGCTGATCGCGGGTGCGGTCGGTCTTGTTATCGCTCTCTTGCTCTACTTGCGTGTCAAAGCGCAGCCTGCAGGCAATGAAACGATGAATCGTATCGCGGGTTACATCCGTGAAGGTTCAATGGCGTTCTTGGTTCGCGAGTACAAGGTCCTCTTCCTTTACTCTGTGATCGTTGCGATCTTGCTTGGCGTTTTCTTAAGCCCAATCGCAGCCGGTTCGTTCGTTCTCGGCGCATTCTTGAGCTTGCTTGCTGGCTTCTTCGGTATGAAGGCCGCAACTTACGCAAACGTTCGTACAACTCAAGCAGCAGCAGGCTCGTCAAAAGCGGCCGCTCTTCTTCTTGCTCTCGACGGTGGCGCGGTCATGGGTCTCGCGGTTGCGGGTCTTGGCCTCCTCGGCCTCGGCGGCTTGTTCTACGTTTTCCATGCTGACGGCGCTGTGCTCGCGACTGTCATTCACTCGTTCGCAGTCGGTGCCTCTTCGATCGCACTCTTCGCGCGTATCGGTGGCGGTATTTATACGAAGGCGGCTGACGTCGGTGCCGACATCGCAGGTAAAGTGATCGAAAACATTCCTGAAGACGATCCACGTAACCCAGGCGTTATTGCAGATAACGTCGGCGATAACGTCGGTGACGTTGCGGGCATGGGCGCGGATATCTACGAGTCGATGATCGCAGCAATCGTTGCCGCGATGGCCATCGCTCTCACGATCAACCCTGAAGCGCTTTCGAGCCTGGTCACTTCAGGCGGCGACATCAAGTCGACAGCGGTGGTTCTTCCACTCGCGTTGTCGACTCTCGGTCTCGTGATCTCGATCCTCACGATCATCGTGACTCGCTTCTTCTCAAACGGCAGCCCAGCGATGGTCTTGCGCGTAGCTCTTCTGATTCCGCCAATCATCCTCACGATCGCGTCGGCGATCTTGATGCCGATGTTTGGAATTTCTCAAGGTGTCACGTTCGCCCTCGGTGCAGGCGCGATCGGTGGTGGCTTGATCGGTTTGATCACGGACTACTACACGTCAGCACGCCCAGTTCGTTTGGTTTCTGAAGCCTCTTTGACAGGTGCAGGAACAAACGTAATCCGTGGTCTCGCAGTCGGTATGGAATCGGTTGCGATTCCACTTCTCGTCGTTGCGGTCGCAGCGTTCGTTGCGGATATGTACCTCGGCCTCTACGGTATCGCTCTTGCGGCAGTCGGTATGTTGGCAGGGACAGCGGTCGTTATGACGGTTGATGCTTACGGCCCAATCGCAGACAACGCTGGCGGTATTTCTGAAATGTCAGGCCTCGGCCCAGACGTTCGCGCGATCACAGACGAACTCGATGCAGTCGGTAACACGACAGCTGCGATCGGTAAGGGTTTTGCGATCGGTTCAGCGGTCCTTACAGTTGTCGCGCTCTTCAGCGCGTTCAACATGGAAGTCAACCACGTGCGTGCGCTCGCGCAATTGCCTGCGATCTCTCTCGAGCTCACGTCGGCAAAAGTTTTGATCGGTATCTTGTTGGGTTCGATCCTCCCGTTCCTCGTTGGTTCAACAACGATGACTGCGGTTGGTAAAGCGGCTCAAGCGATCGTCGTTGAGATCGGTCGCCAGTTCCGTGAAATTCCAGGCCTCCGCGAATCGAAGGCTGAGCCACAACCGGCTCGCATCGTCGATATCGCAACGAAAGCCGCTCTTAAAGAGATGATCCTCCCAGGAGCGATCGCAGTTGTTGCACCAGTAGCGGTCGGTTTCTTAATGGGTCCTGCGATGCTCGCAGGCGTTCTTGCAGGTTCACTCGCAGTCGGTGCGGCAATGTCGCTCTTTATGGCGAACGCAGGTGGCGCTTGGGATAACGCGAAGAAGTCGATCGAGAAGGGTATCCTTCCAGGTCACAAAAAAGGTTCAGACGCTCACAAAGCAGCCGTTATCGGCGACACTGTAGGCGATCCGTTCAAAGATACTTCGGGTCCTGGTGTTGCGATCTTGATCAAAGTTATGAGCGTCGTATCGCTCTTGATCGCGGGCCTCATCGCCACTATTGGCGGGTAACGAAGCCTTCGGCTTCGCGAGATTCGAGAATCGAAAATAGATCTGGTAAGCCTGAGGTTCCTGCCTCAGGCTTTTTTGTTTTCGAAAGTTAGAGCTTTATTGGCGGTTGAGTTCGTCTTGTTGGCGTTGGATTTCTTCTTGTTGGCGGCGCAGTTCGTCTTCATGGTGACGGCGTTCTTCTTCGAGGCGCTGTTGTTCTTGGC
>CAJYOV010000411.1 GCA_913776405.1 Pseudobdellovibrionaceae bacterium | reverse complement strand
AATTCAAAGAGTCGCTCCGCGCTGGCTCGGAGATCTTCCACACGCTCAAAAAGATCTTAAATAAAAAAGGTCTCTCGACTGGAGTAGGTGATGAAGGCGGCTTCGCGCCTCGTTTGAAAGGCAACCGCGAAGCTCTCGAACTCATCATGGAAGCGATCGAAGCTGCAGGCTACATAGCAGGCCAAGACATCTTCCTCGCGCTCGACGTGGCGGCGACAGAACTTTACGAAGGCGGCAAATATCGCTGGGAAGGTTCGCAAATCACGGCGTCCGAACTCGGCAAAATCTATTCATCGTGGGCGCAGTCGTTCCCGCTCGTTTCAATCGAAGACGGCTTCTCCGAAGATGATTGGGACGGTTGGAAGTCGTACATGCAGCTGGAAGGCTCAAAGCTTCAACTCGTCGGCGACGATTTGTTCGTCACAAACCCAGAACGCGTTGCCCGCGGTATCAAAGAAAAAGCAGCCAACGCACTTCTCGTGAAAGTAAACCAAATCGGAACGCTCTCTGAAACGTGCGAGGCGGTTTCACTCGCGCAGCGCGCGGGCTTCCGCACAATCATGTCCCACCGCTCAGGCGAAACGGAAGACAACACGATCGCGGATCTCGCAGTCGCATTGAACTGCCACCAAATTAAAACTGGCAGCCTCTGCCGCGGGGAACGCACAGCGAAGTACAACCAACTTCTTCGCATCGAAGAAGACCTCGGCGATCACGCTATCTACTGGGGCTACGAAGGCATCGGCCGAGGGACGTAATCGTCTAACTCGACTCTGGTCTCGTAGTCAGTTCGGGGGAGAACGAAGCAGAATAAGAGCATGCTTCGTTCTCTCATCGCTTGGTTTCGTGAACTCGCTCATCACCCTCACAAAGTTCTGTGGATCAGCCTCGCTGGGGCTGCGATCGGCGTTATTCTCGATGGTACCGCGATCCGTCTCTGGAGCCTTCACCGCGAGCACGACGCCATCGAGCAGCGGATCAGCGAAGCGAAAGTGCGCTCAAAAAAGATGGAATTCCGAATCCACGAAGCTCAAAGCCCTGAGTTCATCGAACGGGCGGCTCGTGACCAGTTCGATTTGGTCAAAGAAGGCGATCTCGTCTTCATCTTCTCTGAGAGCGGTCAGGACGCTTTGGTCGCCGAAGCTGGCGCGAAATAACCACTGCCGTTGCTAAATAGTCACACGATTCCGGTGCGATATCAGTGGCTTAACCACAACAGTTACCAAGATTGAGCTAGAAATCCGGCGCGTTCAGTTTTAATAATAACTGCTCTAGTGCAAGATAAGAGATGGGGCATGAAGCCTCTTCGTCTGGGCCGCTCAAACGGCCCGCAGGAGCATCAGTCGTGAACTACACAGCAGCCGAAATGAAGCAACTTCGTTACCGCCTCGGATACAGCCAAGCGGAAATGGCTCGTTGCCTAAACCTGCAGCTCTCGCACATCACTGGCTTTGAATCTGGCAGCGCGCAGGTTCCTCAAGAATTGAAGAGCCGACTTCTCATGATCTTCAACCAAGTCGAAGATTGCGCAGGCCGCGTGCAGCGTCGCCCTCTCGCAGAAGTCATCATGAAAGAGCGTGGCCTGAGCCAGCTTCCAGACTTCGACATCATCGAATAGTCCCGCTTCGGCGCATTTCATTTTGTAGGCATATCTCGTCCGCCTTTGACCTCAACAGAGTGACCCACTAGCTTCTTCGACAATGATCCGTGCGTCGCACGGGTTTTTGCCGGAGGCAAATCAGCCCGTATGAAGAAGCTTTATTTGGTCGACGTTAGTTCCATGATCTTCCGCGCGTTTTACGCGATCCGTCCGCTGTCAAATCCAGCGGGACTTCCCGTCAACGCGCTCTACGGTTTTTTATCGATGACCGTAAAACTCTTGCGTGAGATCCGCCCGGACTACATGGCCTTTTGCTTCGACCAATCGAGCGACAGCTTCCGTAAGGAGATCGATCCGCGCTACAAAGCGAATCGGTCCGAAATGCCGGAAGATCTCGTGCCGCAGATTCCTTATATTCGTAGACTCTCTGAAGCACTCGGCATCCCGTGTTTGGATTACGCAAAGTACGAGGCTGACGATATCATCGGCACGTTAACAAAACTCGGTCGCGATCACGGCCTCGAAGTCGTCATCGTCTCGAGCGATAAAGACTTCGCGCAGCTCGTGAAGCCTTACGTGTCTATGTACGACACGATGAAAGATATCCGCTACGACGAAGCAGGTGTCGTCAACAAATGGGGTGTCGAGCCTCGTAAGTTCATCGACTATCTTTCGATCGTTGGCGATTCGTCCGACAACGTGGCTGGGGTCAAAGGGATCGGCGAAAAAGGTGCGCAAAAACTCTTGGCCGAATTCGAATCGCTCGAAGATATATACGACAACATCGACGCGATCAAAGGTGCGACTCAAAAGAAATTGATCGAATCGAAAGACGAAGCGTTTCTCTCGAAGAAACTGGTCACCATCGTTTGCGATATGAACCTTGGTGTTCAGCCCGAAGACTTGCGCTTAAAGCCAATTCACCGAGATGAATTAAGCGCTCTTTTAATGGAACTCGATTTCAAAACGTTTGCGAAAACGTTGTTGGGCGAAATTCCAGGCGAACCGAAGCCGACACCTGTCAGCGAAGACTCGGTTGCGCAAATTCTCAATCCGAAAGGTCACGAAATTTCGACCGTGCGTGGCTCTGCCGACGGTCTGAACAAGTTTGTTCGCAAGGCGCCACCGATGCCAGTTGTCGAGGACGTGAAAGTCGAGATCGGCGCAATAAAAGAAGAACGTTTCGACCTCGGTCAGTTGGCAAAATGGTTGAAGCCCGAAACGGAAACGTGGGCCCTTCAAACAGAGCGTGGGAGCTTCGTAGCTCAAGCGAATGGTTCGGGTTTCACCATCGCTGAAATCGCCGCTCAAGGCGTGGAGCTCGGTGAACTTTTCAACGAAAAAAAGTTGAAGTACAAAGGTTTCGATATCAAGTCGTTTGCGAAATCGCATGCCATCTCTGCGCCCGAAACAGTTTGGGATCAGATGTTGGCAGCCTACGTCATTCGCGCGGCACCGATTGATGCGGTTCAACCGCTTTTCACGTTGTATAACGGCCAGCAACTTCCAGATTTGCCAACTCCAACGCAGATCTTAAGTGCGCATCTTCAGCTCGAAGGTCATCTTCGTAGAAAACTGACGACGATCAACGGCGAGAAGGTTCTGTTCGAGATCGAGCAGCCGCTTGTGCCGATTCTCGTTTCAATGGAGCAGGCGGGGATTCTCATCGACACGGCAGCGCTTGCGAAACAGTCGCAAGGGTTACTCTCCGATATTCAAGGTCTCGAAAAAGAGATTCACGGCCTCGCAGGCGAAGCGTTCAACATCGGTTCGACGAAACAGCTGGGCCAAGTTCTTTTCGAGAAGCTCAAGCTGCCTCCAGGTAAGAAAACAAAAACTGGCTACTCGACGGACGCCGATGTCCTTGAGAAGCTCTCGCACGAATACGACATCGCTGGAAAACTCATTCAGTGGCGCGAGTTGACGAAGCTGCGTTCGACTTACGTTGAATCGTTGCCACTCCTGGTAAATAAAGACACGGGGCGTATCCATACGACGTTTAACCAAGCGTCAACGACGACAGGTCGCCTATCGAGTATCAACCCGAATCTTCAGAATATTCCGATTCGCACTGAGCGTGGAAACCAGGTGCGTGGCGCTTTCATCGCGGCACCGAATCACCAGCTTGTTTCAGCCGACTACAGCCAAATTGAACTTCGCATTTTGGCGCACATCACGAGCGACCCGGGCCTCACTCGAGCGTTCGAGAACGATATTGATATCCACACGGCAACTGCGAGTGAAGTCTTCGAAGTGAAAATCAAAGAAGTCACAAGTGACATGCGTCGGAAAGCGAAGGCCGTTAACTTCGGTCTTGCCTACGGCCAAGGGGCCTTCGGCTTAGCGGAAACACTTCGCATCTCTCGCAAAGAGGCGACCGATATCATCAATCGGTATTTCTCTCGCTTTTCGGGTGTACAGCAATACATGACGGACACCATCGAAGAGGCGAAGAAGAAAGGCTACGTTGAAACGATCTTCGGGCGCCGGCGCTACCTTGACGAGCTTTACAGTCAGTCTGGATCCGTTCGTCAATTCGGCGAGCGCGCAGCTATCAATGCGCCGATTCAAGGCACCGCTTCCGATCTAGTGAAGCTGGCGATGATTAAAGTCGGTAACCCTGAGAATGCGCGCATGCTTCTTCAAGTGCATGACGAATTGGTGTTCGAGGCTCACGAAGACTCGGTCGATCACGTCTGTTTAGAAGTTGCATCGCACATGGAGAACGTTGCAAAGCTGAACGTTCCACTCAAAGTGAACACGGGTAGCGGTAAGGACTGGCTCTCAGCTCACTCGTAAGAGTGTGAGCCGGTCTCTGAAACGGGTTACTTCTTTTCCCAACCGACAACTCGGCCCGACTCGAAGTAAACGAGTCGGTGCTCGGTCATGTAACCGTCCGATGACGGCACTTGCTCGCTGTAAGCCCAACGTTCATTGCCATACACGGGGTTGCCCGCAACTTCGACTAACTCGGGTTCACCCCAAGAATCACGCACGGCCTGCTTGGTCATGCCGATCGTGATGTCATTCACCTCAATCAACGCTTGAATCGGCGCAGTCGGTGCGGTCTGCGCGCCGTTGATACCTTTACGTTCAAGCCAGCGTTGCCGATTTTCATAACCATCTACCGCTAAGAACGCCATGCGCTCTCTGTCACTTCGCATATACGGTTTGTTCTTATAGTATTGTTCGGTCTCACGTTTGCCTTCGAGCTGCTTTTCAAGATTTCTTAGCGCTGATCGATCTGCAACGAGGGCGCGCTCGTCCGAATTCATCTCGTCGTCTGTGAAACCAAGCTCTTGCTGTGACTTTAAACGATCTTGCGTGCGTCGATCTGGACGATCGCCCTGGACTTTTCCGTAAGAACTGTAGCCGCTCTTCGATGAGCGACTGAGACTCGCGCAGCCCGCTTGAGTGAGGAGTAGGCCCACGCTGGTAGCGGCGATGAAAAGAGACACGTACTTCATAGATTTAAGTTTCTCTCATCTCGACAGACTCCGCTTCGACTTTTCAAAACGCTTAGACCTAAGTTGGTGGCTTGAGCGCTTTCGATGGCGCACCTGTCAGGTGCAACCCCTATGTACGCGCGACCAGCCATCACGTACTTCGTGCGAATGCGTCAGTTAAATGGCAGACTTATCTCAACGTGGCCACAAACGACACTTCAAGAAATTCCAATCCGGATGACACGATTTCGCTCGAGGCTCTCGTTGCGGAATCGGATGTGTCGTCGCCGCCTGGTACGGCAACCGATAAGATTGACGAGATTCTCGCGGTTGAGGATCCAGAATTCACCGCAGGTCTTGAGGAGCTTAAAGCCATTGGCTCTGAGCCGGTTGAGTCCGAAGTGGTGCCTGATGCCGAAATCGAAAATGTCGTCACTCGGGAAAAGGCCGAACTCAGCGCTAAGGGTCCCAAGAAGATCTTCGTTTTTCTTGTGAAGCGCCCTGTGCGCAAGTTGAAGCAGCTTGCGTTCACACTCAAAAACTTCGGTGTTTGGTTAAGAGTTTCGGGCGTTCCGATGCTCGTCGCTGGTTTAAAGAAAATCGGCCTTGCACTGAAGAGTGGTGCAGGCGCGGTCGGTTGCGCAATCAAGTCGACACTCGCAAAATTTGGCGCCTTACCGCTGAAGTCGAAGCTTCTCGTTGTCTTCGTGGCTCTTCTCGGCGGCGCCTCCGTGACGATGACCCTCATCGCTTACCGTGGAAACTTTCTGCCTTCGCTCGAGAAGAACTTTCTTTTGAACTTTGGGACAGTCGCGTCTGAAAAATTCGAGATCGAGAAAGACGCAAAATGGGTCGATCTCAACGATCCGATGCTGCACCCAGAGCACATCGTTTTGATCGAGCGCTTAATTGTAAACTTGAAGCCGCCAGAAGATGGCTCAAACCCGATGGCGCTCATCGATCTTTACTTAGAAGCCGGCAGCCAAGAGGGCGCGGTCGAACTCAAAGACCGCGACAGTGAAGCGAGAGACGTCATCTCGAGAACGCTTGAGCAAATGTCGTATGACGAACTCATTACGGATGAGGGCAAAAATAAGTTGAAGGTTTTCATCCGTAAAAACCTGAACGACTTCCTGACACGCGGTCGCATTCGCCGCGTGTTTTTCAAATCGATTGTTCTAAAACCTTAAGCGTTAAGCCAATCCGGCGATTCCAGAATCAACGATCTTTTTGACGTCGATCGCGTAGTGTTTGATGCGATCGTTAAGGGTGCTTTTTGGAATCCCGAGGTCAATCGCCGTGCGTCTCTGATTACCGCGATTGACGTGGAGTCGTCTTACGATCATCTCGCGTTCGATTTCTTTGATGATTGATCCGGAAGGGCCGGGG
>CAJYOV010000410.1 GCA_913776405.1 Pseudobdellovibrionaceae bacterium | reverse complement strand
TGAAAAAGTAATCTTTCGCAGCTGCGATGTAGAGCGACAGCCAGTAACGGAAGGGAATCGCCGCCGCGATTGAAACGGCATCCAGATGCGAGGCGTGATTTGAGATCACGAGCAAGCGCGGGTAATTTTTGTGAATCTGGTGAAAGTCGCCTTTCACTTGGAGTCGAATATAAAATTTGAAGAAGCCGTACTTTAGAATCACCGACCAGATCGATCGAATGATAAGGCTAACAAAATCAAGATGCCGCGTGAAAAGCGGTAGATGCTTCAGATGAGTCGGAAGCGACATCCATTGATCGTTTTCGTAATCCCATTCTTTCACGTTAACCTCCGACTCCGTGGGGCGGGCGCTTGCGCTGTCTGGCTTTAGGCCATGTACTGCGATTGAAGGAACCACATGACGTAGTAGAAGATCGGCGCGACGAAGATGAGTCGGTCCATAATCGTAAGCAGATCACCGCGGCCGATGATGAAAGGGCCGACGTCTTTGATCCCGAGATCACGACGAATCACGGAGAGAACTAGATCTCCGAGGCTGCCACCGAGAGCGGCGACGGTGCCTGCTGCGATCCAGTAGACTTCTGTGCGAACGGGAAGCAAGTGGCGCATGCCCCAAGCCAAACCAATCGTAAGAGCGACTGCGATCACCATCGCTTCCAGATTTCGGCGCGGGGTGAGGCGTGAGAACATTTTGATTTTACCGACGTGACGGCTGATCAAGAGCGACATGTTGTCGCAAACTTCTGTCAGGATGATCAGGTAGATCACCATGTAAGGGCCGCGGTCTAATTTCCAGATCCAGCCGAGATGCATGAAAGCCCAGCCGATGAAACTGAAGCACATCAACGTAAGCGCCAGATACTGGATCATGTGTTTCGGTGAGTTGCGAATGATCGGGATCAAACAAATCGCGCCGAGAAACATCATGGGTGCGAGATTGTAGAGCCATTCGTTGTCGACCTGGATTGCGAATGAGAGACCGATGATGCCGATGTAAGTGGCCCACACGAAATTGCTCCGGTGGTACATGCCGATCATTTGGAAGAAGACTTTCGCGCCCCACATCGCGATCAACGTAAGAATGATTTGCGGCCAAGGCGCAGGAAGACCGCAAAGACCCATCAGAATCGGGGCCGCAAATAACCAACTTTTGAGCGAAGCCCAGTGCGCTTGTGTGTGCGTGTTTTTATTTCGGAACGGGAAGAGGCCGATACCTACCAGCGACAGAACGCCGACAACCAAGTAGACCGTTTGGCGGTATAAGGGGTCATTCCATAAAGCGTTCGACATATCGAAAGCAAACTCCTGATCGAGGGCTCAACACAAGCACTGCTGGGTGTCCCCAGTGCTACAACTTGTAATCCTTAATCTTCTTGTACAGGCTCGAGCGCGAGATTCCTAGTAGGAGTGCTGTTTTATCGACATCGTTGTCTCGCGCCATCGCTTGACGGATCAAATTTGCTTCAAATTCGGCCATCAACTCGTTTAAGCCGCGCGAGAAATCGACGTCAGCGACGAAAGCTTGTGAAGAGCCCACCGGTGCCGAATTAGGCAGCCATCGTGCGGCATCTTCACGTCGAATGAACGGAAGTGGTGAGTGAAGCGCGATCTGCTCGACGACGCGACGAAGTTCTCGCACGTTGCCTGGCCACGAATGTGAAGCGAGCGCGTCGATCGCGTCAGCTTGAAGCGTTTTGTTACGTCGAGGGCGTTCGCGCTCAAGGAAGTATTCAGCGAGCGCGCCGACATCATCGAGTCGATCTCTCAGCGGCGGAAGAACGATTTTTTTACCGTTCAAGCGCCAGAGAAGGTCTTCGCGGAATTTTCCTTCTTTCACCATTTGGTCGAGATTGCGATTGGTCGCAGCGATCACACGCACTTGGACACGAATCGAATCTTTTGCGCCGACGCGGCGGACTTCACCATTTTCGAGAAAACGTAAGAGCTTCGCTTGTTGACCTAACGGGAGGGCTTCAACTTCGTCGAGAAAAAGATCGCCGCCGTGCGCGGCTTCGGAGAGACCCATTTTATTTTGATCAGCACCGGTAAAGGCGCCGCGAACATGGCCGAAAAATTCAGACTCGAAAACCGCGTCTGGGAGAGCGGCAAGGTTCACGCTGACGAAGGGGCGGGACACCGTGCCTTCTTGCGCATGAATGAGAGAG
>CAJYOV010000409.1 GCA_913776405.1 Pseudobdellovibrionaceae bacterium | reverse complement strand
CTTAAACAACCGGATCTGCTCCAGGCGATCCATAAAACAACTCCCCTTATATATTCCTAAAAAGCATAAATGATATGCCAATGCGCAGTCTACTCATATCAAAGGCTATAACCGATCTTACGTGTATCGGCGCAATCAAGCGCTCGAACAAAGGATAGCAAAATGAAACGTCTTAATCCGCAAACGATCGAAACCGCGCCCCAAGCTTCTAAGCAAACTCTTACTGCAATTCAGAAAGGCTTCGGGTTTGTGCCGAACCTCATGGCTACATTTGCGAATTCACCAGCGGTACTAAACGGCTATACCGCTATGGATGCTGCTTGGGAGAAGTCTTCACTTACACCAAAAGAACGACAGCTCATTCTTCTTACGGCGTCTGTTCAAAACAGCTGCAACTACTGTAAGGCTGCTCACTCAACAGTTTTAAAGAGCATGATGAAAGTTGATGCCGAACTTGTAGCGAACGTAAGAGACGGCAAGTCGATCTCTGATCCGAAGCTGAATGCTCTTGTCTCTTTCACAAGAGAGGTTGTGAGTGAGCGGGGATATGTATCAGAGAACACGAAAAACGAATTTTTACGCCAGGGATACTCCGAAGTCCAGATGATGGAGGTCATTGTCGGGGTGGCTTTAAAAACCGTCAGTAATTATATCGACCACCTAAACCCCGTCGAAATCGATCAAGCGTTTTCGGCAGAAGCGTAAGAGAGGAGAAGAGTTATGAGTCTCTATAACGAACTGACTAAACTAAGAATTAAGTACGCAAAACTTCTCCCGCCAGATCGCACGGCCGTAATGGATGCCCATATGGAAACGCTAAGGGCTAACGGCGCATTAGACAGAATATTGAGCGTTGGTAGCCAGATACCGGATTTTACCTTACGCGACGGTTTCGGAAAAATTGTCTCTTCAAAAGAACTCCTCGCGCGTGGGCCGCTCGTTATCGCGTTCTTTCGTGACTCTGGTGTCCTTACTGCGTGGAGGAAATCAAAGCATTGAACGAGGCGTACGCAGAGATTCAAGCAGTGGGCGGCGATATGATTGCCATCTCTCCACAGATTGCGGCTTCAACGGAAAGGCAAATGAACGAGGGAGGCATCCAGTTCAGCATCCTCGTTGATGAAAACAACTCGGTCGGTAAAGCGTTTCAGCTTGTCTACGAATTTCCAGATGATCTTCGCCGTCTGTACGAGAGTGTATTTAAACTCGATATCGCCAACAAAAATGGTGTCGCCGCCTGGGAGCTTCCGATTCCTGCGCGATTCGTTGTCGATCAATCGGGAACTGTTCTCGATGTGAAAGCGGATCCGGATTACCGGTTTCGCCCTGAGGCCCAAGATGCCATTTCAATTTTAAAATCGCTGGCAGGTGGAAGATGAGATTAAAAGGTAAAGTTGCGATCATTACAGGCGGAAATAGTGGTATTGGACTTGAGACAGCTAAACTCTTCGTAAGCGAGGGAGCGCGCGTCTTAGTTACGGGGCGAAATGAAGAATCGCTAGCTTCCGCAGCAAAGGAGCTTGGCTCGCAAGCTCTCGTTGTTCGGTGCGATGTAAGTGAGCTTTCAAGTCTTGATGATCTGACTAAACTCGTTCGAGATACCTACGGCCGGATCGATATCCTTTTCGCGAATGCAGGGACCGCCAACTTCGTTGCGCTCCCTGATGTGAGTGAAGCCTATTTTGATTCGATGATGAATACTAACGTGAAGGGTGCCTACTTTACCGTGCAGCGCCTTACCCCGCTTTTAAACGATCACGCATCTGTTATCCTCACGGGTTCATCCCTTAGCCTAAAAGGAGTGATGGGCGGCTCAGTCTATTCGGCAACAAAAGCTGCTATTCGTTCATTAGCTCGAAGCTTCACAGCAGAACTCGTGGAGCGCGGAATTCGTGTGAATGTTTTGAGCCCTGGCCCGATCGAAACGCCAATCTTCGCTCGAATGAATCTGCCGCCTGAAAAGTTTGATAAACTGATGCAAGCAAATGTCGCTAAAGTTCCCTTGAAGCGGATGGGTCGTCCCGATGAAATAGCAAAAGCGGCGCTATTCTTAGCAAGCGATGATTCAAGCTTCATAGCGGGTGCCGAACTCTTTGCGGACGGCGGCGTTGCACAGCTTTAATTTCGGGGACATCATGAGAAAACAATTTTTAACTATGCGTTTGAGGAATCTAACATGGCTCAGTCAGCACTAATCATCGGGGCGTCTAGAGGTCTTGGTCTCGCTATCGTCGCAGAGTTTCTAAAAAAGGGTTGGAACGTCGTCGCCACGGAGCGTTCGACATCTCGATCGGAACTCAAGGATTATCGCACCAAGTTTCCATCTCAGCTGGAAATCGAAACCGTAGATATAAATTCGACCGAGTCGGTCGACACTCTCAGGTCGGCGTTGAGCGCTCGCAAATTCGACTTTCTGCTCGTGAACGCAGGAGTCGCGCTCGGAGCCGAGGACAGAATAGAAACGGTAAGCGCTGACGATTTTATCCGCGTCATGAGAACAAATGGGCTTAGCCCTGTCGCAGTCATCTCGAAGCTGAAAAACTGCGTATCTGAAAAAGGGACCATTGCAGCCATGTCCTCAAGTCTCGGTAGTGTAGCATTGAACGAACACGGCACGTGGGAAGTCTACCGAGCAAGTAAGGCCGCCCTAAATACATTGATGCGCTCATATGTAGCCAGAGACAAAGCAGATCAGAAAACATATCTGCTTCTTGATCCGGGATGGGTGCGAACAGATATGGGAGGTGCTGAGGCTGATCTTTCAGTCGAGCAGAGCATACCGCGTCTCATCGACGTGGCGCTTGCTCAATCGAACGCGCGTGGTCTGCACTATCTGAACTATAAGGGCGAAGTTCTTCCGTGGTGATGTGTTCAGCACTTACTTAGGATCTTTGACCGCGTATCGGATGATGCGGTCTACAACGCTTGCCGAGCGGTCGTCACTTGCTGACGACTCTCATGTTAGGCCAATTTCGATTTAGCTTCGGTCAAAAACTAAATGGTTTGAGACGCGAACAAGTCAGATTTAAGGCGTCTTCTTGATCAGCTCGATGAACTTTTTAAAGAAGAATGTTCTTGTAAGGTGGTGGGATCGGGCGTAGTGGCGGAGGGCCGAAGAGTTTCCAGTATTGTTCGAGGAAATCGAAGTATTCGTCCATTGTCATTTTGAATCTCGGAGTGATTGGATTGTTGGCCACTCGTTGAAGAGGTCAGCGTATTTTTGAATGCGAGACCAATCGAGACTTTTGTTTGTGCGAATAAGGCTTTGAGTATCAGCTTTGTCTTGGAATTCGCGAGATTTGTCGTTGCAGTAGGTTTGGATTTTTAGGCCAATGATATCTTCAGGTCTTAAGACATTGACTTGGAGATGCTCGGCACGTGCCGAGTCGGCGATCATTTGGAGGCTGATTGGTCGATTAGCTAAGAGAATATCGAGATGCCCCACGCCGGTGAAGTGGAGAGTTTCGTTCGTTGATTGGCGGAGAGTAAAGCCAGCAGCCGTCAGCGATGAAACGATTTTGTCTTTCTGTGATCCATCGGCAAGGAAATCAATATCAAGAGTCGCGCGATGCACACCGTGAACCGCAAGTGCGAAGCCGCCGATAAGCGCATGAGCGATTTGATCCTTCTGTAAAACTTCACTCGCTAATGAAAGGGTCTTTCTAAGATCCATGAGAGAAGCTTACGCCGCCGTTATGTCGTGAGCAAGTGGCATAACTGAGGAGCTACCGAGCCACCATGGATGCGAGTTGGCTAAGAGCTTCGAGGTCACTCGGTGCGTGGAGGACCGCTTCAAATTTTGCGGCCATCGTCGGGTCGTTCGAGTTTAGATAAGCGAAGGCTTTTTTAGGGCCCTCGTACCAAAGGCCGCGAAAGGTGAAATAGTCTTCGAGCAAGCTGTAAATGAGCCAGTGCTTTCGGTAGAGACCTTCTGAATCTCCGCGCTTAGCGCGCTCAATCATCTTTTGACCCCAAACGCGTTTCATTTCAAGTTCGTCAGCCGCGTATCGTGGGCCTGCAGCGAATAAGTCTGCTAAAGCCGAGATTAATTTTCGACCGAATCCATCTCGTTCAAAAATCACGATCCCTTCGCGCATGTACAGGTGCGACGAGTCGGGTGTGGCAAGTGTCGCTGTCGGATATACAAACCCGTCGATGTAATCTGGGCCGATTCGGTAGGCATGCCTAATGACGCGATCGACGTTGTCTGACACGCCTAAAAGATCATAGTCGCTCGCTTCGTTCCAATCGCCCCTCGCTCTCGAGCCGTAAAGCACGACCGTGTGGCAATTGAACTTTGATTTGAGCTCGTCAGCGATTTTCTTTGTTACGTCATCCATCAGAAATAGCTTAGCGCTTTCAAACTCGGCACGTGCCGAGTTTCTTAGCGGTGCTTTGGGTCGAAGATTTTTTCGTTGAGATCAATCTTGAGATCACGCTCGAGGGCGCGATCCCGGTGAGCGTCTCCAGCTCGAATTAGTTTTCCGGTGGCGATGGCGGATGGCCCTCTGAGCAGCTGATGTCGAAGACTAAACCGTCGCGATCAAAGGCATCGCTACTACAATCTTTCCCGCAAAAGAAAGTCGCAGGCTCCAGCGAGTTTGCGAT
>CAJYOV010000408.1 GCA_913776405.1 Pseudobdellovibrionaceae bacterium | reverse complement strand
CTTGAATCTTAATCGTCACGAGTGCCGCGCCGCTCGCATCTTTGTTCGTCATGATACGAACATCACCTTTTGCAAGCATCGGCGTTTTGAAGTAGCCGCCGATGGCCGTGTATTCGGCTGCCTGGGGTTTATCTGTCTTTACGATATCTGGGAGGCTTGCCGTCGACTGAGGAGGTGCGACGAACGCGATCTTTTGCTTCTCAAATTCTGTCTTCAAACTTTGATGAAGAAGAGCCGCTAACGGCACCAGAGATTTCTGTTCGTTCGTAAGCTCTTCCACCATCCACCAACGATACGTCGCCGTCTTCGTGCGATCCGTAATTGCAATCAACGGCAAAACGCTCGCCGAGAGCGCCGTCCCCCGTGCGCCGAGACCGGAATCCGCGAGCATGCGAAGAAGCGAGCTGCGAGACACTTTTAACTCGACTGAGGACTTCCACGTGCCGTCAGGCTGCTTCTGCGGTTCTGCCGCGTTCGCAAACGGAATAAATCGAGTCGCTTGTTTTACGATTTGTTTTTCAACGAGGGCCTTATTTTGCGCGTAACGCTCTTTTCCGAGAGCATCGATCGCTTGCTCACGCGCGACACGGTCAAGCGCGCCATTTGTGATCTCACGAGCGGCAACACCCGGCATCTCCGCTTTCGATACGCCTTCGACTGTAATCGACTGGAGATCTGAGGCTGTTTGAGCGACTGCGCGCTCAGGCATCATCGACATCAACGCGTAAGCGCCGAAGAGAGCGAGCAAAATACCACAAACGAAGCAGAAGAACTTTGTGCGAGCCAAACGGCTCGTTGAGGCTTGAATGTTCATAAGAGTATTTTTGAACGAAACCCGGCTTCTGCCAAGAGCGGATGACGCCCATTGACTCGAGACCAGGTCTCAGCCGAAGCCTAGCTACGGATCTCCAAGAAATCCGTGCGTCCAAAGAGACTGTGCAGGCCTTCAAAGAACTCCGCCGATGGATTGATGCCATCCGGCTCGGTCACAGCCATCGTGACTGTTTTATGAAGCAGCGGCAGATCGATCTCCAACTCGACGTTGGTCGGCCCCGGATGGCGCTGGAGGAGTTCGCTCAAGCCGTCGAGTCTGTCACTCATCGTCTGATCGATCTTAAACGTCATGTGCTTTGATTTACGGATCACTTCATCAAGAAGCCCAACCCGATCGACCATGACTTTTGAGGCCGCGTTTTCGCCGTCTTCGCGCTCGAGCTTACCACCGACTAAAACCGGCTGATCCGTCTTCAGCTGCATCTCGTGCTTCGAGAACGGCTCTGGGAACACAACGAGTTCTACGTTTCCAGTTAGATCCTCGAGGCGCGCAAACGCCATTCGAGAACCTTTCTTCGTGATGATCTCGCGGTACTCGGTGATGAGACCCGCAATGATCACCCGTCTCTCCGGCTCTTGTTTTGCCAGCCCGTCGATCGTACACGTTGTCCAAATTCTTAAGACATTCGAGTAGCCGGCCATCGGGTGATCCGAAAGATAGAAACCCAAGACTTCTTTTTCGTACTGAAGCTTCGCCGCCCGCGGCCATTGAGCGCACGGTTCCATCACGACTTTGTCAGTCGACTTTTCTTCGGCGCCGCCTAGCATATCGAATAACGACGTCTGACCGACTTCGCGATCTTTGCGCGCACTCGCTGCGCGATCCAAGAACTTTTCGTAACCCTTCATGAGTTGCGCCTGATGCGCACCGAAGCCTTCGAAGGCTCCAGCTTTTATCAAACACTCGATCACTTTCTTATTCACGCGCGTGAAGTCGACCGTTTCAAAGAAATGATCGATCGAATCGAACTTCTTTTCAGGCGTCGATTCACGAGCTTCGACAATCGCTTCAACGGCACCTTGGCCAACACCTTTGATCGCACCGAGAGCGAAGAAGATCGTGTCGCCTTTGACTTTAAACTTCCACGCCGAGTGATTGATATGCGGCGGTTCGACTTTAATCTTTCGGCTCTGAGCATCCTTTACGTAACGAACGACGTTGTCCGTGTTGCCCATTTCCGTCGAAAGAAGGGCTGCGAAGAACTCAACCGGATAATAGTTTTTTAACCAAGCGGTCTGCGCCGAGACGACACAATAAGCGGCCGCGTGAGACTTGTTGAAACCGTAGTTCGCGAATTCCGCCATGAGGTCGAAAAGCTCTGCGGCTTTCTTTTCGTTGAAGCTTTCGCATTCGCACCTTCCATGAAGCGAATCTTCTGCTTCTGCATCTCTTCGGCGATCTTCTTACCCATCGCACGACGAAGCATATCGGCTTCACCGAGAGAGTAACCGGCAATTTCCTGAGCGATCTGCATGACCTGCTCTTGGTAGATGATAATGCCGTAGGTCTCTTTTAGGATCTTCTCGAGATCCGGAAAGAGGTACTCAACCTCTTTCTCACCGTGCATCCGCTTCGTGTATTCCGGGATCATATCCATCGGACCTGGACGATAGAGGGCGTTGATCGCGGTGATATCCTCGAACGTCTTCGGACGGATCTTTCTTACGGCGTCCGTGATGCCGTCACCTTCAAACTGGAAGACGCCGGCGGTATCACCCTTGGTCATCATCGTGTAGATGCCATTATCGGTGATCGGGATTTCGCCCGGCGTGATTTTCTTGCCGCGGTTTTCTTCGATCAGATCGAGCGCATTTTGAATATGCGTCAGCGTCTTTAGACCGAGGAAGTCGAACTTGATTAGACCGATTTTCTCAGCCCACTTCATGTCGAACTGCACGACTTGTTCGCCGTCAGCACCTTTGTAGAGAGGTGCAAGTTTCACAAGTGGTTGCGAAGCGATGACGACGCCGGCTGCGTGAATCCCTGCGTTTCGCGCAAGCCCCTCAATCTTGAGCGCAAGCTCGATCAGCGTATTGATCTGAGGGTTTTGATCCATCAATTCTTTGATTCGCGGCTCACTGTCGATCGCGTCTTGAATCGTGATGCCCAATTTTTCCGGAATCAGCTTTGAGAGGATGTCGACTTCGGCATACGTCATGCCGAGAACGCGGCCGACGTCTTTGATCGCCGCACGCGTTTGAAGTTTACCGTACGTAATGATCTGCGAAACGTTTTCTTGCCCGTACTTTTCAGTGACGTAAGCAATGACTTCGTGACGACGATCTTGACAGAAGTCGATATCGAAATCGGGCATTGAGATACGTTCTGGATTTAAGAATCGCTCGAAAAGAAGCGAGTATGGCATCGGATCGAGGTCCGTGATTCGCAAACTGAAGGCAACGAGTGAACCCGCACCCGAACCCCGGCCCGGTCCAACTGGAATACCATGGGTCTTCGCCCAGTTGATGAAGTCCTGGACGATCAGGAAGTAGGAGCTAAAGCCCATCTTATCGATGACGCCTAGCTCGTAATCCATGCGTTTTATGTAATCAGGCTTCTTCTCTTCCGGCACGGCCTCGCCGCGAGCCGCTGCTTCTTTGTAGCGCTCTTCAAGGCCTGCGAACGCGCGCGCGCGGATATCGTCGGTGACATTGACGCCTTCTGGCGTCGGGAATGTCGGCAAGTGATAGATCGCTTTGCCTTGATCATCCTTCAGCTTGAACTTCACATCGCAGCGATCCGCAATTTCGAGTGTGCGCTCGCAAACACCCGGCACGTCTTTGAAGAGCGCGTGCATCTGCTCGCCGGATTTAAAGTAAAACTGGTCGGAGCCAAGACGGAAGCGGGATTCATCCTGGAGCGTTTTGTTCGATCCGATACAGATCAGAACTTCTTGAGCGACCTGATCGTCCTGCGCGATGTAATGGACGTTGTTAGCCGCAACAAGCGGCGCACCCGTGATCTTCGAAGCTTCGATATAGAACTTGTTGATACGGTCCCACTCAGAGCCACCGGTGCGATTCATTTCTAAATAGAAACGCTCCGGGAACATGAGCTGAAGTTCGCGAACGCGCTTGAGCGCTTCTTCTTCACCGAACT
>CAJYOV010000407.1 GCA_913776405.1 Pseudobdellovibrionaceae bacterium | reverse complement strand
CTGATTTCGCCTTCCATCTCGTCCGCCAAAGTGGTCACCAAACCCGCCGCTAAGAGAGCGAGCGCTCCAGCGAGCGAGAGTCGCTCGTGCTCGAATCTGAAATCATCCTTGTTCAGCAAACCGTCCGTCGAGATCCGCATGATTTTCGGTTACAAGGATGCTCGCCCAGCGCGCTTCGTTGGCGATCGACATGAACGGTTGGCCTTTATTCAGAAGATGACCGCACCCTGCAAAGGTGACGACCAAGCCTGTGGTTTTTTCCGATCAATCGAAGATGCGGATCTGCTAACGAAACCTCTCGACATTGACGGGCAGATTAAAGTCGTTCGCCTGCGTGTCGTGAACAGCTCCGTCGGCTCCGATGACGAAGAAAACTTGAAAGACCCTTTTCAAGATTGGAAAAGTCAGCATGCCGAATCTGAATTTCTCGAAGGTTTAAAAAAATCAGACGTCGTGTTTTACAACGGCCACTCGCGTTTCGGTGGCGGCCCGGATTTTCGCTCTCCGAAGCTTGCAAAAGACGGCACGGTGAGTGTGAGCGCTTATAGGAATAATCGCCAGGGCCTTACAAAGCTCATTCGCGCTCTCGAAGACGGTCGAAAACCCAAAGCTCGCGATTTCGCAAACCTCAAGGTCTTAGGGCTTTATTCCTGCACGTCGTCCCAGCATTTCAACCGTCGTATTCGCTCGTCATCCGAGGCTGGCCTCATTAGCAGCAACGCCCTCATGTATTACTCGGACGCTCTCGATCAATCGGTAACGGCGCTCAACACGCTTCTTCAGAATCGCTGCCCGAAGTCGCTTCAGTTCTGATCAGGCCCAATCCACGGGCCGTTCATGCCCAAAAATCACGCAGACCGCTCGGAAATGGCGGAGTTTTTCGAGTTGAAGGTTGACGAGAAAGCCTCACCTCAGTAATTTCGCTGCTTCCAGTTATTTGTATCTCATGTGGTGGGGTAGCTCAGCTGGTTAGAGCAACGGAATCATAATCCGTAGGTCGCCAGTTCAAGTCTGGCTCTCACTACCATTTTTCTTAAAAAGCCGACGTCACTGTCGGCTTTTTTCGTTTCTGGGCTGCGATGACAGCAATAGCCGAATCCGCTTTCAGGCGGCGCGCGCGGCTTTGCGCGTTTCGATCGTGTGGGCAGGTGGCCTCGCGCCAACATTAGATCCTCGCGCTAATCGTCTGCGCCGCAAAACCGACCTTCGATTTTAACGCAGCAATTCGCCAACGTTGGCGAATCGCTGCGTCATAATTAGCGGCGATTGTTCGTACTTCACTGACGAGAATTTAGAGCTACGGGGTAAACTGGAAGCGGCGCACTCTCAAAAAGCCAAACCTGTCACGAAGAGATATCGAAATGCCTCAAACACATGACCCGGTCACAGACAAGTCGACTCAGCTCATCCATGAGCTCTACGTGGCCATCAATGAATTTGATTTGCCGAAACTTCGGTCTTTGCTTCGCCCGGATTTCTACCGCGAAGAATTTGAAGGCTCGACGCGGGCGACGACCAATCGAGGTGTAGAAGAGTTCATGCGTGCGACTGAGCAAGCTCGCGCCAACTGGGGAGAGGGCGGATGCACGCCTCAACGTCTCGAAGTTTTCGATGCGAAAAAAATCCTTGTGGATGTTCACGTGCGCGTGAAGATCAAGGCCACCGGCGATTGGGCCGAGGGCCCCGTGATTGACGGCTTCGCTTTTCGCGAAGGCCTCATCTGCGAATTCCACTCTTTCGTCGATCGCGAGCGAGCACTCGCTTGGGCCGAATCCTAAATCATTTTCGCTGGAGGAATTTTGGACGCTCTAGAAGGACTCTCTGCTTTTGGAATCGGCGGAATTGTTATCGCCGATCACGAAACGGATTCGTGGGTGAAACAATCTGAATTTCCCAAGTTGCTGGATATCGCGGTGAACGATCTGGGTGTCACGTACATCGACACGGCTCGCGGTTACGATCTTGCGGAGGCCACGATTGGTACGTGGTTCAAAAGTCAGCCAAACCCGTTACGAGAGAAAATTAAGATCGGAACGAAAGTTTCAATCAGTCGGCTGAAGCATGCCGATGATTTGAACTCGCATTTCGCCGCCTCACTTTCGACGAGTCTACAGGCTCTCGGGCTGAAATCCGTGGCCCTGCACGCGCCGAATCCGATTCAAAGCCGATCGCCGTGCAGAATGAGTTCAATCTTCTAGCAGCGAAAACGGCGCAGCCCGTTCTCAATTTTTGCGGCCAAGCAAGGATTGAATTCTTTGCGTTTAGTCCTCTAGCTTCGGGTGTGCTAGCGGCTCGCTATCCGTCTGTCAGCGAATTCCCGCCAGATTCGCGTTGGGCGGGCTGGAAAGCAACGCGCGTACTTCCTACTTACTGGACAGACAAGACCTTTGCGAATCTCGATCAGCTCAAAGTTATGGCGGAAACGTACAACGTAACGCCAGCTGCCATCGCGCTACGCTGGTGTCTCGAGCAATCCGATGTTGACGTCACCGTTCTTGGGCCGCGAACGCGGACGCATTTAAGTGCGGCAAAAGAGGCACTGAGTTTAAGTTTAGCTTTAGAAGATGTGAAATTCTTGAGCGAGTGTTTCGCGGAGACGTGGCGGCGTTATGCTCTCGGGTGGTCTAAAAGGAGGCCATCATGAAAACGATTTCAAACTCAAAAACGAATCTGAATCTTGAAACTGAATTCTCAGAAAAAGTGGCATTTGTTTCCGGCGGCGGTTCGGGGATTGGTGAAGCGGTTGCGCTTGAGTTAGCGAAACGTGGTGCGACGGTCGCGGTTGCGGATTTGAATTACGATCACGCAGGAAAAGTGGCGACGAAAATTCGTGAAGCCGGCGGCAAGGCTGAAGCGTTCAAGCTCGACGTTACGAACGCAGATCATGTGAAAGACGTGACCGAAGAAATCGTAAAGAAATTTGGCGGGCTTCATTTCGGCGTTAACAATGCGGGGATCGGTGGTGTTGCGAAACAGGTTGCCGATGCTCCTGTCGACGGCTGGAAAAATACAATCGAAGTAAACTTAAACAGCGTGTTTTACTGCATGAAATATCAGATTCCAGCGATGTTGAAAGCGGGTGGCGGTTCGATCGTTAACATGGCGTCGATCTTGGGAAGTGTGGGGTTCGCTGGCTCGTCAGACTACGTGGCGGCGAAACACGCCGTTCTCGGGCTTACGAAAACAGCGGCGTGGGAATACGGGCAGAAGAACATTCGCGTAAACGCAGTTGGCCCTGGCTTCATCGAGACTCCGCTCTTGAACAATCAAAAGCCCGAAGAGAAAAAGGCGCTTGAGACGAAACATGCGATGCACCGCTTGGGGCAACCGCAAGAAGTTGCCGAGCTTGTTGCATTTCTGCTCTCGGATCGAGCGTCGTTCATCACGGGCAGTTATCATCTCGTCGATGGCGGCTACACCGCTGTTTGATCGAGCAGACTGATGCGCCTTGTGTCAAGAGGCGCGAGTTTTCAAATGCTTTCCCCAATTTGGCTGGTAATTCCATTGACCTACGCCTAGACGGCGCGATGCAATCAAGGCCAATTGGGGAGGGGATTCATGGACGTAAGACTCTCAGCTCGTTCGATCGGGCTCATCGCGCAAATGGTGTTGGTAGCAACTTCAGGTTTTGCCTGTAGTCGCTTAGGCACGAGTGACCTGAACTCTGGTGGCGCCGATGCATCTACCTCTCTTCTTTCATTCAGCAAGCAAGCCGCAACGTTCTCGATTCTCGATCAAGACGGCCAGCCAGTCCCGAACGCCAAAATCATGATCGGACCTCGCGAAAACGTTCCGTTCCCAGGCAACGTCGTACGTGCAAACGACAAAGGCGCTCTCGCTGCGCCAAGTGAATGGACAGATGCTCAACCGGTCACGATTGAAGCAACGGGTTTTGTTCGCGCGACTTACTTCAGCGCAACTCCGAATCAAGCGACTTTCGTTCTTCGCCGCGCGGTGAATTTCGGCAAAGTCGAGTTGAAGGGGCAGACTTCCGGTTTTGGTCAACTTCGCACGGACGGGTTTCTCGATCTGGGCCTCGTCATTCCAGCGATTTCGCGCCGAGAAGTTGCGAATCTGGGCGTGAGCCATCTGATTTCGCCAGAAATCGATCGCATGACGGTTCTCGGTCAGGACCTCACGATTCCGAGCAACATCACGTTCCCTGATCAGACCGAAAACTACATCTTTCCGATTCGCTTCAACAAACCTCAGTACCGCAGCTACGTAGCCGAGCAGGGTGCGTACAAATTCGTTGCTCTTCATGGTCGGGTGCCATTTCGCCAAACGGTTGATGATCTTCGCTCAGGAAAATCGTTCTTCGATATTTTAAATACGATCGACTTCCGCCAAGGCAGCGTTAACGACGTGATGCTGAATCAAGCCTCGACGTCGCTGAATCTTGCGGTCAACGGCGGAACACTGGGGAAGACGCTTTCGTTTACAGCACCCAGCTATGCGCAAGGCAATATCGTCCTCGCGGCAGCTATTTCTCAGGACGGCTCGCTGTACTATCCGACGGATCTTAAAAACGTCGCGGCCGGCTCTAGCGTTCAACTGGCTGTTCCTGCCTCGCAAGCGCCGAAGTTGATCTTGGCTTCGCTTCGCGCGAAGAATTTGCCGACAACCGGTGCAGCGAGCGAATTCACTTCGTCTGCGATCTTACCTGCGAATGCGTCTCAAGCCGTTGAATTTTTGCCGGCGGTTCAAGCGCCTACGTTGAGCAATCAAGTTTTGAATCTCGATCAACCGACAGCGCCCGCGTCTCTAACACCGGTTTTGACATTCGCGACGTTGAATAAAGTCGAAATGGTTTCGAACGGTGATATCAAAGTTGAGCGCAAGACACCGCAGTGGGACGTGTATGTACCTGCATGGACAGCTCAGATGGAGTTACCTCTTTTCCCATCGACAGAGCCAGGCACGCCAGAGCGTATGCGCTGGGAAGTGGCTTACGGTGCGGTTGCAAACGGTGTGACCGTGACTGAATTTGGTCCGAAAGCGGTCGAGACCGTCACCCACATCACTCGGAGCGCGCTTGATCTCTAAGCGTGCGACGACATTCATCACGATGATCGCTCTCATCTGTACGGCGTTGACCTTCGCAGGTTGCGCCGAAACAGCCTCTGAGAAGTTTAAGCGAACTTTGAAACTCAACGAGCCTGTCACTCGCATCTACACCGCGAAGTATGAAGAAGTTGAGTCCGCAATCAAGCAAGCCATGATTCGTTACCCTCAGCGTGTTGACAATACGGAGGCCGGCATCTTCGAGACGGACTACGTAAAGGGCGAAGCTCGTTTTCGTTCGCCCGGGAAACCGAACGACGAATCGCTCGGCAATCGTTACCGCATTTTGATCCGACTCGTTCGCGGCAAAAACGACGACAAGCCGGCCGTGAAAGTCATCGTTACAAAGCAGATCGAACTCAATCGCGATTTCTTCGCGACGGCAGAGCCAGTGCCCAGCGACGGACTCGAAGAGGCGTCGATCTTGTACCGCATCGGGCGCGAGATCGTGCTCTCTCGAGCGATCGTGAAAGCCACTGAGCGCGAGAACAAAAGACAAGAGCAAGCTCAGTAGGCTTTTGATTCAAAATTAGCGTGCATTTTGTGAAGTTCTCGATGTATCGGGCAACGGAGGGTTGAGCCTCGGGGCGATATCTTTTTAAGTGGACTACATGAGAACTTCACATGCGGTCTCTTACACAACACACTCTCGTTTGCCCTCTCGGCTTTTGAAACCAAGTTCGCGTCTCGCTCTCATGCTTGCGATCATTTTCGCGGCACTGACGCTTGCGATTTCGTCAGACGCGGCTGAGGCCGCCGATGCCGAGCCAGCTCAAGCGTCCGATGTTCTGGGGCAAGGCGCGTCCAGCGCAAAAGTGGTCGACGTTCCATCGTCGCGCGACGATGTTGAAACTCAAAAAATCCTCACAAGTCTCGCGACCCAATCGGGTTGGTTCCCCGACGTTCGGATCTCGGTGAAGAACGGCATGGTCACTCTCGATGGCAAAGCGAAAAACGCGGATCAACTCGCGTGGCTCGCAAAAACAGCTGACCGCCTTCCCGCCGTCATTGCGGTCATCAACAGAGCGCAACTTGAAACGAAGCCTGTGACCGACCTCAGCCCCGCGTGGAATGAAGTTCAAGCTTTGGTGGATCACACGAAGCGAGCCCTACCACTCATCCTGATCGCCCTTGTGATGTTCACGCTCTTTTATTTCGCGGGTCGGTACATTTCTCGCGGTGTCTCGAAACTGTGGTCACGTCGTATCGACAATCCGTTTTTACTTTCGACGGTAACGAAAGTAACGATGGTTCCGATCTGGATTTTGTTCTTCTACATGACGCTTCAGACGGCGGGCCTCTCGGGGCTTGCAACAACGATCATCGGCGGTACTGGCGCAGTCGGTATCGTTCTCGGTTTTGCCTTCAAAGATATCGCGGGCAACTACCTTTCAGGTCTGTTGCTTGCGTTCAGAAGCCCTTTCACGAAAGGCGATCTCATCGTTGTTGGTAACAACGACTACGAAGGCTTCGTGCAGAATATTGCGATGCGTGGAACGACGATTCTCGACCCCGATGGAAATTACGTTCTGATTCCAAACTCGACGGTCATTCAGTCGGCGATCAAAAACAAAACGGCGAACCCAGAGACACGTCTCGGCTTCACGATCGGTATCGGCTATTGCGATTCGTACCAAAAAGCGCGCGAGCTCATTGAGACGACGCTCAAAGAAATTCCGGATATCTTGCAAAAGCCTGCCATCTTGGTCGGTCTCGACACGCTGAGCGCCTCATCAGCGGATATCAAAATTTATTTCTGGATCAACATTCGGAAATCGAATGGCATGGCCGTCAAAGCTGAAGCGATTAGCCGCGTGAAAGAAGCACTCCTTGCGAATGGATTCACGCTTCCAGATCCATCGCGCGAAATCGTCTTTACGGACGCACTTAAGATTCAAACGCTCGAGTCGGGTGATGAAGCGGCGGCCGATTCAGACCGCCGGAATGAAGACGCGAAAAAGCGGGCTGAAAAAAATCTTTGGCACGCGAAAACAAAGCCGCAGAGGACCGATAACTCTCACGAAGAAGATGTGCGCGCCCTCGGCGGCGGCGTAGATTTACTTGACGCCGGCTCACGCGAACCAGCGCCAGCTTCGCCTAGCGGGGTCCCACAGGCTTAAAATAATAACAGTAAGCGACGGCCTCGCCTTCGTAGGCGAGGAAACGGTTGTTGGTCCATGAGTTGATGTTTGTGCAGTAACTGTTCTCAGCGCATTCAAGCTTCAACAGAATAAACTTACCGTGCTTGCGAAGGCGATAAGCGCGAGACTCCAAATCGGTCGTTCGGTGCCCCGTGATCACGAGTTCTTCATTCGATCGAACGGGAAACGCGTTTGAAATCCTAGCCGCTGGGAGAGCCTGTCGAATCGACTTCAATTCTGCGGCATCGAGTTCGTCAAACTTGTCGGCTTTCCCTTCGGTATTCACAAACGGCGTTATGTGCCTAAAATCAGAATCGTTGAAAACGGGCCCGTCTGTCTTCGAGTGTGCGTTCGAGTCCGCGATCAAGAGACTCGGCACCGCTTGGCTTGGGCTGTCTTTGAAGTAGCATCGCCCTGAAATCCAGCCTTTCACATCACTCAGCGACAGGCCTTTGGCGCTCGAGAAATGTGACGCCAAAGTTTGATACTGAGTTTTGGAAGGCAGCGAGAGGGGATTCGTCGTCACGGGAATCCGCTGCAGGCTTTGAGGAACCAGCATCTTGTTCTCAGCGCGAAGACCCAGTGGGCCTAGGATTAGTATCAGAGCGAGCGCAGTTGGCTTAAGAAATTCGGTCTTTTGAAACTTTCGGAGGGTCGCAGGCTTCGAGAGCGCGTCAGTCATGCTGCTAGTCATAACCGCGGTTCCGCAATTAGAGCAGACAGCTTTTTTTATGGGACGTATCACGGAATCCTCACAAGAAGGCCTAAGAATCGAGAAGGTTTTGTGCCCGAAACCCCTTAAGTTGGCGCCTGGAGGTTCTCATGAACGATTCAATCTTGTCAGGCAAATGGCGTGAAATTAAAGGCGAAGTTCGTAAAGCATGGGGCGAGTTGACGGACGACGAAGTCAACAAAACTCAAGGTAATGCGCAATCGTTGATCGGTCTTCTTCAACAAAAATTCGGCTACGCAAAAGAAGAAGCCAGCCAGAAATTGAGCGAATTGATTCAGAAATTCGAAGCAGGCCATAAAGAAACGGTCGAAAAAGTTTCTGACAAAGCGAACGCGAAAATCGACGAAGCAAAGACGTCGATGCGCCAGGACGATCTCAAGCACTAATCTCGGCTCTGTGATCTGAATCACTTGGACAGACCTCGTCGTCGGGCGTATGACGAGGTCTGTATGAAACAAAGTTCGACGATCCCGGCTCGACTCCGTCTGCTAGCTCGCGCGGCAGTGTTCTACTTTTTTCTCTTTATCGCTCTTCGAGCGATCTTCTTTTTTGTTTTCAATCGAACCGCCCAAGACTACCGCAGCTCTGATTTAGCGAAAGCATTCCAGATTGGCCTTAGCTTCGATCTGCGCTTAGCTCTTGCACTCGTGTTGCCGTTAGCCGTCTTTGGATGGCTGCCGTTCTTAAATCCTGAAAAATCCGGCCCCAGAAAATTCTGGCTCTCGTATCTGACAGTCCTGACGGGGCTTGTGGCCGTCTTCTACGCGCTGGATTTTGGCTTCTACGCGTATCTGAATGGCCGGCTCAATGCGACGATCTTAAAGTTCGTTGAGAATCCTCTCATCTCCGCAGAGATGGTTTGGCAAACGTACCCTGTCGTTTGGATCATTTTTGGTTGGTTTGCCGCTTTAGCTGCAATCGCCTTCGTGCTGAATAAGTGGGTCTTCTCGGTTGTGCGAAATACACCTTCGCGCGCTGGCGAACCAGCATCGAATAGTTGGAAGCGGCCATCTGCCTGGGTAAAAGGCTTTGCGATCTTTCTTCTTTATTTTGCGGGGCTGTGGGGCCACTTCTCGCAGTATCCCCTTCGCTGGAGCGAAGCTTTCTTTTCGGGTAACACGTTTGTTGCCGCCATGGCCCTCAATCCGGTTCTTTACTTCGCCGACACGGTGAACCTGCGCGCCGCGAACTATGACGAAAAACTCGTTCGACATTATTACCCAGAAACGTCTGAGTTCTACGGCGTCACGAGACCGGACGTCGAAAAGCTAAACTTTCTTCGTGAGGGGCGCCCGGTGGCTGACTCATCCGATCGAGTTAGCGTCGGTAAGCGACCGAACATCGTTTACATCGTGATGGAGTCGTTCGCAGCCTACCGCACGAAACATTTCGGCGGGCAGTTTGAAGCAACACCGTACTTTGATCGCATGGCTGACGAAGGCACACTCTTTACCAATTTCTTCGTTCCGAGCGAAGCTACGGCTCGAAGCTTGTTCACGGTCTTCTCATCGCTACCGGACGTCGCAGTGGGTAAGACATCGACTCGAAACCCGCTTGTCGTAAACCAGAACTCGTTCTTTAACGCCTTTCAAGATTATCAGCGTTATTACTTCATTGGTGGCAGTGCGAGCTGGGGCAACATCCGCGGCGTCGTAGCTAACAACGTCGACCAAATTAAGATCGTCGAAGAAGGCATGTATAAGGCGCCTCGCACCGATGTCTGGGGCATCTCTGACCTTGCCCTTTTCAAAGAGGCAGACGAGCGCCTCGCGAAAGAAAAAGAACCTTTCATCGCCGTGATCCAAACGGCGGGTTATCACCGCCCTTACACAATCCCAGTCGAACGCGATGGCTTCGAATTAAAAACCCTGACACCGAAGCAACTCGAAGACAGCGGCTACGGTTCAAACGAGGATTACAACTCTCTTCGGTTTTCGGATTTTGCGCTTGGTCGTTTCATCGAGATCGCGAAAAAAAGCCCTTACTCCAAAAACACGCTCTTCGTCATTCATGGGGACCATGGTTTACCGAGTGGCCGCGCGACATCTTTGAAGCCAGGCTATGCGCAATTCGGATTGTCGCGCTGGCATGTGCCGCTTCTGTTTTACGGACCGGGTGTGATGCCTGAGCCACGCAAGATCGACAAGATTGCAAGCGAGGTCGATGTGATGCCGACACTTGCAGCCTGGGCTCGTCAGCCAGCGTGGAACAACTCGATGGGCCGCGATCTCTTCGATCCAAAGTTTGACGCTGATCGCGCCGCGTTCCTTTACGTGTGGTATCAAACGCCGCCTCAGATCGGCATGATCAACTCTAAATACTACACGTTCGGTTCGCCTGGTCAGGTGAAGGGCTTGTTCGCTTACGACTCTTCAGAACCGTTGAAAGACCTTTCGGCTGAGATGCCAGCAGAGGCCAAAAAGTTAATCGATCAAGCTGAAGGCTCACACGAGACAGCGAAATACTTGCTGTATCATAATCCACATCGCGATCATCGGACCGCGGGTCGCCAGCATTAATCGATTTCTCTAGGATTTGGCCGCAGCTTCAAAAGCTTGCGGCCCGCGTACACCATCAGCGTGCCAAAGAGCGCGCCGATGACCCAGCCAGCAAGAACGTCGGACGGATAATGAACGCCGACGTAAACGCGACTGATTCCGATGACGAATGCAATCCCGTAAAAGAGAGGCGCGCCCGCAGGGAACAGGTACGTGAGCCAAACGGCAAGTGCCATCGTGGTCGTAGCGTGGTTCGATGGAAAACTTGAACTTTTCGGACCGTAGGGAACTCTCAGGACAACCTCTTGAATCGCACTGAACGGCCGCACGCGAAACGTGAGGCTCTTTAGAATGCGGTAGTTGAACTGGTCAGCGGCCGCAGCCAAAATCGCCGTCATTAAGATCGCAAGCGGCGCTTTTTTCCTTAAGAAAAAAACGAAGACCGCAAGGACGAGCGGAATCGCGATCCAAAAAAAATTCTTCGAATTATTTGCTGTGGTTAGCGTGACGAGAATCCAGTCAAGATCCCACGGAAGCTTGAGATGATTGAGAAAGAAAAGAAGCGCGCGATCAAGTTCGTGAAACCAGCTCATGACTGACTTTCTGTAAGCACTGTGTGACGCACAAGCCGATCAAGGTTCGCGCCGACAGTTTCACGGCTGAACACGGATTCAGCGCGCTCGAGCGCGCTTGCTGACAATTGATCTAACATCTGCGGGTGGCGAAGAATTTGAGTCAGTCCGTGAGCGAGAGAGTTCGCATCTTTCGGAAGAACCTTGACGCCAGCGTGCCCGATGATCTCCGGCGGGCCGCCGGCGTCCGTCACGACAGGCACCACGCGACTTGCCATCGCTTCAAGGATGACGAGACCAAATGTTTCTTTGTAAGAGGGGAGAACGAAGACATCGAGGGACGCCATTGCTCTCGAAGGATCTGGTAAAAAACCGATCATGCGTACGCGATCTTCGAGCTTGAGTTCCGTCAGCAGCTCTTGAACGTAAGTCGCGTACCCCTTTTTATCTTCGCCAGCAGTTACGGCACCGATCATTACGGCTTTCCATTTGAGATCGGGTGCTTCCGACCGAATCTGGGCGAGTGCCTGCAGAAATTCGGCTTGGCCTTTTTGTTCGTCTAATCGACCGATTGTGCCTAGTACGATATCGCTTTCTTGAACGCCCCAACTGCGACGGAGGTCGAGGTCGCGGTTGCGAGGGGTAAAGACGCGTGTGTCGACAAAACCAGGAATCACGGCATACGCAGCTGGAGGAACCGGCAGCACCGGGAGTGAAAGCTCTCTTTGAATTTCGGTAAAGACGATCATGCGATCGAGAAACGAATAGAGAAATCGATGGAAGATGTCCTTCTTCGAGCGTTTGACGAGAACGTGCGATAGGCCAATCAACTTGATTTTCTTAAGACCGATTAAGGCGGGAATTAGAAAACTCAAGTCTTTCAGGTGATGAACAAACACGAGATCGATCTTGTTCTCGATCAGCGCACGACGGAGTCGCAGGATTGCGCCGAAGGGCCAGAGTCGCGAGGGCTTTGCAACCGTAGTCACGGGAACCGATGCCTTTTTGCAGGCATCTTCGAGTGGTGATGCCTGAACCGTGACGCAGACCGAGGTGTGTCCATGGGGTTCAAGGACTTGGGCAAAACGGAGGGCTGACATTTCGAGCCCACCCCAAGATCGAGACAAGCAAAGCTGCATTAGAGTCATTGATCTCATTTTTAGAAGTCTTCAGTCACAAAGACAACCGGACTGTTACGAAAATATTTATTCACCTAGGATAGAGCGATGAGAAATCTCTCAATCCCATCGCTCTTTCGACCGGCTCTGTCGAAAGCGCGGCTCATGCCGAAGTCGAATGAAGCGATCGTAGGTAACGAACGCGTCGTTCAGCGCTATCGCATGATCATGTTGATGATCGGGCTTTTCTATCCCGCGTGGCGCTTCATCGCGTACTTCGTTTCACCGACATCGACAGAGAGTTGGGAACAACGTGGGCTTATCGGGATCTTGTTTTTAGGTACGGCCCTTCTTACATACATTCATCCGTTCTTCAAACGACACATCAGCAAGATCTTTATTGGCGTCTCCTGCATTTGGGTCACCCAAGTTTTTGCGCTCATTTGGGCAAGCGAAGTCTCCAGCGACTTTTTGTTGATGGGTTTGATCACGATCTTCTGCTTGGGTGGAAGCTTCTTGAATCAACGTGCGTTGTTAGGCTTTTACCTTCTTTGCATCGTGCTGACGGGGATCACCGTCTTTGTAAGCCCGCACACTGAAACCATCACGTTCTTCTTCGGTGTCGTTCTCGTGCTAGGCGTTTCGTACGCTTGTTTTATGACACTCGTAAATCTATTCCGCGACCTGAGCGAAAGCAAAGAAGCGCTCGCGATTCGCACGCGTGAGTTTGAGGAATTGAGCGCTGCGGTTCAAACGATGTTCCTTCCGAATGAAACTTGGGTGAAGGATATTGGCTTTGAGATTGCCGGTTACTATCGACCGGCCGACGCCTGCGGTGGCGACTGGTGGTCGTTCTTCGTGAAACGCGAAGAGAGCGTTCTTGTTTTCGTCGGTGACATCACCGGCCACGGCCCGGGCTCCGCCATGATGACGGCGTCGGTTGCCTCTTACCTGAAAGCGCTCAGAAACCATCAGACGGATAAGAGCGCCGCCGATCTCCTAAAAGATCTGAATAACTACTTGCTCGATCTTCAGAAGAATCTGTCGACAAAGAGCCGTTACCTCATGACGATGGTCGCTCTCGAATTGGATTTGAAAACCAAGACTCTTCACTTGTGGTCGGCCGGTGCGCCATTTCCGTTCTTGATGAACGAAGGCGGGGAGATCACGCTGCTCGGCGGGCTCGGAAACCCGCTCGGTCTTTCAGAGGATCTCTCTTTGAATTACGAATCGGTCGAAATGAATCCGAAAGATCGCCTCTTCGTCTACACCGACGGCATTATCGAAATGTCGATCGGCCAAGAACGTCAACTTGGCGAGCGTCGCTTAAAGAAGATGTTCGGCGCGACTCGCACCGAAAAGCCGGCTGACGTCGTGCGCTCGATCGAACGTGAGCTTGATCAAGCTAAGTTCCTGCCGGTTCAAGAAGACGACTTTACGTTCGTCATCCTCGACATCGTTTAAATTCGTTTTTAGCCGCTCAAAGGGCCCTCTGTCGGGCCTCTTTTTGTCACCCACCCCTGTAGAAATCTCCGACCCGTAAAAGATTTGTGCACCCGATTTCTCGATTCGAAGTTCGCCACTTTCGATCGCGAGCCCGCTGATAAGATGTCGCGATTCGACCTGATTGAAAGATCGAAACTGATCTACAGAGGTGCTGCATGTTTTTTAATGGGAACTTGAAACGTTCATCGGTTGCGAGCCTGCTCGGCGCTGTCGCTTGTGTTGCTGTAACGGCAACTTCATTTACAGCTCATGCCCAAGCAACGGCTTCACAGCAGCTCGCTCGCGGTTGGAATGCCCACATCTACATCCCGTTCCTCCAAAACTTAGCTGCTTATAAGAATACGCCAGCTCGGTCGTCGGATGAACAAGCGCGCTGCGATCGCTTCTATGCGAACGTGAATAAGAAGCAGGAGATGAAGATTACGCTCGGAATCGGCTACTACGACGCCTCAGAAGGCGAGCCGTTCTCGTTTCAAATACGAAACGCGGCTGGCCAACTCGAGATGGCCGACTTCGGTATGAACGCGACAATCGATATTGCTTATGACGATCTCTATCGTGAACTCTTCACGCGTCGTTGCGAAGGCAGTCTTCAGCTCTGCGGTTTCAAAGAAATCGCGAGCGGTGTCTTCGAGAAGAAAATCAAAAACCCACAAGGCAAAAAAGTACGCGCGGTCATCGAGATGCGACACGCTTCGCAGACACCATCTCATGCACAGAACGTCGGCGTCTTGAGCGCGGCTCAACAGGCGAAGTCCGATGCTACAACGTCTTGGTTCTTCGGTCAGGTCGGCCGTACGGATCTTTTGGTCTATAACGGTCACTCGAGAAAAGGCGGCGGCCCTGATTTCAATCCGCCAAAACTGCTTAAAAACTTGCACGTGAACTACGCTTGGTACGAGAAAAATGTCCCTGGCATCACGCGCCTCACAAGCGCTCTCGCGAGTGCATCGCAAAAGCCGGCAGCGGTTTTGATGATGTCGTGCAACAGCAACAAGCTGTTCTCATCGAAGATCGACCGCGCAGCGAGTGGCATGCCGATCGTGAGTACAAGCGCTGTTCCACCATCGGGTTCTTCACCGACAAAAGGTGCGCTCGCCGGCATGGACTCCTTCTTACGCTTTCAGTGTGAAGCAGGATTCCATCAAGAGTTGAACAGCGATTCTGATACGCGCGAGTTCATTCTTCCACTGAAGATGTAAGGTACACCCGAGATGGCTTGCGGATTTTTCACGACTTTTGCGGTGACAGCAACTCTCTTGGGTCAGCAGGGCCTAAAGATCGAGTCGCAAGTCGCAGCTAACAAAGCAGGCCTTTGTCGCGAAGACGCAGTCGTCTCGCATGAGGCCGGTAAACCTAACGCGCTCTTTCTCTTGAAGAACGAAAATGGCGACGAGGTTTATGAAGCGAAGATTCGCGTGCCGACCGTTTTGTTTTATGACTACGGGCACAGCGCGAACGACGGTCACGCGCATGAGCGTGGCGGCGCAGTTCCCGAGAAGCAGGCAACGTTTCTTTTGAAAGTCCCGCGAACTCAATCGACGATCGAAGCAACGACGATGGAACTGAGAACGTTTGACGGTAGTTACTCACAGTCGACACGCTTAAAGACGCTGACGGCTCTGAAACAGTCTCAGACACTAAAAGTAGGTTTGAAGTGAGCCAGAACAAGAGAACACCAGTTTTGAAAGTGGCAGCCTTGATCGCCGCGAGCCTCGTTCTTGCGAACGCGCCTTCAGCTCACGCAAAAAAGCTTTTGATCGTCACTGATGAACCGGGCGCAAAAAAATCGCTGCTGATCAAAAACAAGATCATGACGATGCAGCCTTTTGCGTCGTTGAGCGAGTCAGAATTCAAAGTCGAAATCAAGCAGCTCGATAAACGATCGCCTCAGGTTGAATGTAAGCCCCGCTTCATTAAGTACAACGACGCTGAAATTCAGTCGCTCGATTACTACGCTAAGCAAAACGGCATCACGATGTCGGAAGCCGACAAAGCGAAGTATCGCAAAGGCTACAGCATCGATCGACTAGTAGAATGTGATAAAGCGGCGATCGCGCGCATCGGAGCGCAGTTTCAGGCGGATCAACTTCTTTTTGTTCACAACAGTATCAACCAAGGCGGATCGGGCGGCGACATCCCGATTATTCTTTCGGGCTCAATTCCAGGTGTCGGCGTTCATGAGTGGCTGCATACCTTCGGTCTCGCTGACGAGTACGCTTACCAGAACCCGCAAGAGGCAACAGTTTACTGCATTGATCGCCACTGGGTGAATGTCGCGATTTTTAACGATCAGCCGCCTTATCGAAACAGCGACGACGTGCGCGTTCGCCATCACGCGCAGATTCCGTGGCTTGACTCGATTCCAAAAAACACGAAGCTCGTGACAGGCGAAAAGCTTGGAACTCCGGCTCCGGATTCAATCGGTATTTTCCCGGCGATTACGTGCTCGCAGCTGAAAAACGTCAAGGCTTGGAAGTCGACTCGCGAAGAGACGATCATGCAGAACACGTATTCGAGCTATTTGCCGAAAGCGTATTGGGCGCCGATCCTTCGCGAACTTGGCGTTTCAGAAAAGCGCGTTCAAAAGTTGTTGGCGACCGCAGTAGCACGGCCCGGCATGGCCGGGCCGATGTAGCGAAAAAGGGCGCGCCCGCGAGCAGCCCTTTCTCATTCGAGTTTATTGAAAGGCCGCAGTCGAAAGATCGACTTCGTAGTTCGGCTTCAAAATCGAAGACTGCAAGTCGTTGCGCAAGCCGCCGACGACTGGCGCGTTCATTGGCGCAAGGACCAAGAGACTCTCAGCGCCCGCACCTTTTGCGAACGAAACCGTTTTCGTTTCACCAGCGGCCAAAGCGACTTTTTCAGGAAGCTGAACATACGATGCGCCACCCGCGCGTACGTTGACCGGCGACCAAACCTTCGGGTCTTTCACCAAATAATCGTCTGGCTCCACTGAGCTGAGCTCTTGATAGCTCGTCGCTAATCGAATTTGCAGATCACCAGTCGGCGCCAGTTTCAACGCAGAGACGGGTGCCTCAATGATCGCAATCGTCGACGAGTTCGGCGCCATCATGGGTGAAAGAGCCATGACCGCGTCCGTATAGTTTTCAGTCGCGCCTTCAACCTTCGCTACGGAATCTTGCTCGAATTTCTTGCGAAGAGCGCGAGCTTTCGGCGCATCCAACAAGATGCTCGCGAACGCGTCTTCAGACAGGCCCTGCAAGTGATCTTGTTTCGCGCCGACGAGTTCCTGATCGGCGACGCCGTCTTTATCGGAATCGATTAAAACGGAGACTTCGCAGTTGTCCCAAGTCGTTAAAGGCTCATAGAGCTTCACCGCAAACTGAAGAACGTCCTGACCCTCTTTTTGGATCACGCGGTAACCAGCTTCTTGGAGATCACAGCCCCGCTCGAGGAACGGGTCGTTGTACGTATCTTCTTTACGCTGACCTTCGCCTAACAGGTTGAACAAGAACACATCGCCCGCGTGAACGCCGCTGTTTTTGAGTGTCAGGTCGACGGCGGCACCTTGACTGTCACACTGCGAGGTTGAGCGAACGAGAAGCGACTGAGCTTCAACTTGAGAAACTTTGTTTGCGATCGCGATGACCGGAACACGTGAAACTTCAGCGTCGCCTTGCTTCAGTTTTACCATGCCGTTCAGTTCGTTCGACGTTTCAGCAAGCGACGAGGCGTCGAGCGTGAAGCTGAAAGCGAGTGTTTTTGATTCGCCTGCAGCGAGCTCAAGAGAATTAGGGCCCGAGATGCGAAGGCCGCTGCCGCTTTCGAGTGCCACGTCGAACTTCAAAGTTTCGGTCGTGATGTTCTTGAACGCAATCTTGCGACGCATCTGTTTTTTCGATGCGAGAGTCACTTCGCCGAGAGAGACGGCTTGTGGGTATGTCACAACCTTAGCTTCGATCGCTTTCATGACCTGAATGCGACCTGCGCCCTGGCGGCTGAGCGGGTAAACTTCTTTTTTCGCGTCGACCATTGTCTTCGCCGTGCTCATAGCGAGCGATTTCAGTTCACGCGATGAGAGAGTCGGGTGCGCTTGTTTCAGAAGCGCCATGACGCCAGCCATATGAGGGGCTGCCATTGATGTTCCTGACATCTCTGTGCCCGCAGCGCCGCCACCCATTTTCGCTGAAATGATCAACGAACCAGGGGCTGAGATTTCGGGCTTCAGCATCGCATCAATCGATCGCGGACCCTTCGAAGAGAAACCAGTGATCGTGTCGATCAACTCAGGTTTTTCGATCTTATCCGGTGTTTTGAAAGCGATCGTCACAGGCCCCGTCGGCAGCGCAGCTTTGAATTTCGCGCCGAGTTCTTTGCGAATCATAATCGCTGGAATCTCGTACGTGCCTTCGCCACCCATCGCGATAGGCTCACCTTCTTGACTGTTGGCTACGACGACGCCAATCGCTCCGGCGTCAACCGCGCGTTTGATTTTCTCTTCAAAGGTGACCACACCGCGGTCGATGAACGCGACTTTGCCTTGAACAGCGGCCTTCACTTCAGGTGCGAGGTCCTTGTCCGCGAGTCCGATGTAAACAAGCGGGCCGGTGACGTCACCGATTTCGGCGATCGGCTTACCGAGCGTGCCCTCGATGGCTTCGACGACGATCGATGGCTCAGTCGGGGTCGAGAAACGAACCGCTTCGAACTTCCAGTTTTGATCCATGTCATCGACCGAAGCCGCAACCGAGATCGCTTCGTCGGCAACGCCTGGAGCGCCGACGATGTACTCTTTGTCGCCGGAGTTACCGCCAGAGGCGACGACGACGGTGCCTGCGTTCGACAAATTCTGCATGGCTTCCGTGTAGAGGATGTGCGGGTTGCCGTAAGAAGAACCGAGCGAGAGATTCATCGTCGGCGGCTTCGGCCTCTGCGGCATCCCAGAGAATTTAATCACAGCTCTTCGGGATTCAGGCGTTAAAGGTTTGACCTGTGTTTCGAACAACGCAGGCGTCG
>CAJYOV010000406.1 GCA_913776405.1 Pseudobdellovibrionaceae bacterium | reverse complement strand
ACGACCTTCGAAGAAGAAAAGGTAGCCGTTTGCGCGGCTACCTTTCTTGAACTCTTATGTTTCGCTCGACTAAGTTTCCGCATCAAAGTTGAAACGAGCTTGAACGACTTAGTCTTTCAGACCTGAGAAGTTTTCATACAGGCGATCGGACACGCGAACCTGCTTCTTCCATTTCTGAACTTCGGCTTCATAAGCAACTTTCTTCTCGCTCAAGCGCTTCTTGTCAGCTGCGGCCTGAGCTTCTTTCTGCTGAAGAGCTCCCTCGAGTTCGATGATCGACTGATTGCGCTCTGACCATGACGCAAGCTCAGAATCAACCTTCGCGTTCTTAGCTTGGTACTCAGCGATATTTTGCTCGCGCTTTTGCGCGTTCGCTTCGAGTTGTGCGAGGGCTTTACGAAGCTCGTCGATCTGTTTCTTCTCGATTTCGAGTTTCGCTTGTTCCGTTTTCATGTAGCCGTCGATTTGGCTTTTGACCTGATCAACCGACTGCTTGCTTTTTGCCGTCTCAGACGTCTGCTTCGCCAGAGCGGCCTTTTGGCGCTCGAGATCTTTCAACGCACGATCGGTTTCGATCAAATTCGAATTAACCGTTTTAAGGTTGTCTTCGTATTGCTTGAGATTCTCTTTGCTGGCTTCTTTGTTTTCTTTTAACTGCTCAACTTTGCCAGCGACGTTGGTTTTCGCGAACGCCGCGCCTGAAACCATCATTGTGACAGCGAGTGCCGTTACGAATTGCTTTCTCATTACTCTGCTCCCTCGAGATTCGCCTGGCTCGAAACTGGAACGTTGCCGTTAGCGCCAGCGCAATTGTTTTTCAAACTTGAACGGTAGTGACCGATTTCGTCTTCCCAGAATTCGCCATCGAAGTCCCACTGAAGCGATTTCGATTTTGGGATCACCGATGACGGGATACGGTTCGCTTTCTCGCCGCCTGCCACTTGGTAACGGATGTTTTCACCCGCACCGGCGAAGACTTCGTAGCGAAGAAGTTCGTTATTATCGACGTAACTCGTGAGGTTTGCCTTCATAAGAAGGAGACGCGTTGCGAGCGTACGTTCAATTTGCGATTTCATGGCCGTCATACGAACGTCCGCACCACCAATGACTTCCTTACGGTAGTCAGGGATTGTGGCTTGAGCTTCGTTATAGAGATCGACCTGGAAGAAGTAACCGTTCAGGTCGTCCATCTCCTTATCGAGCTGTGCCATCCACTGGTTACGGTTCTGCTCGGTACCCGGCTTCTTATTGATCGAACCCAAATTTTTACGAAGGGCTTCGATGCGCTGACGTGATTGAGTCACGAGCCACTGAGCCCGCTTTAGGCCTTTTGCTACTTCGCCATCCGCCTTTGTGTAGAGCGCGCGCTCATCAATCTGGCGGTTGAAGGCTTTTTGCAAGTTTGTGAAGTCGCGTTGACGAGCCATTTCACGAACGACCGAAACCGGAAGGCCGTCGACTTCTTTCGCACCTTTCGGCGCCGTCATGAAGTTACGAACAGTTTGGTAGTAATTCGGGTTCTTCTTGATGTAGCTGTCGATCTTTTCAAGCTGTGGCTTGTACTCATGCTCGAGCATCGAGAGCATTTTGTACGCATCACCGTATTGGCAAAGATTCAAGTAACCGATCGTGCGAATCACGTACGTCTCTGGCTTATAAACCGCAGAGAAGAACGGCGACTGGATCGAGTACATGTTACCGATGGCGCCTTCGTAATCGCCGCTCATCAGTTGTGACCAGCCGAGCTCCGTCAAAGACGTGAGCCACATCGGGTGATCCTTATAAACTTGCTGGAAGGCTTTATGGGCCTCTTTGAATTTTGATTCTTGGAAGTACATGCGACCGACGTTCAGAGCGACAAGAGCTTGGAACTCCATCTTCTGTTTGTCTGTCTTCAAATCGTTGATCAAGGCTTCTTGCATCTCAGTCGCTTTGTCTTTCGATCCGGACTGATATTCCGCAAGCGCTGCTACGAATCGACCCTGCAACACGCCTGGGTGATTAGCCGGGATTTTCTTAGACCAATCGAGGGATGTTTTGAATCGCTGAGTCGAAGCACCGAACTCAGTCATGATGTAAGCGACGTTACCCAAGATTTGTGGCTCGAGTTTGTCCATGATCTTTGGGTTCGTAACGGCTTTTGAAAGCGCGAGACCCAACGTATCAACGAATTCGTAAGGAATCTGGTACCCGATCTCTTTCAAGATCTTGCGAGAGTAATGAACGTCTTGAGTCGTCAAGATTCTACGAGCGCGCTCGTAGAAGTCAGATTCAAGACCGAGCTTGCGGGAACACATTGCGAGGTAATAATCCGCTTCGGCTTCCCAACCTGGTGACTTCGACAGCTTATGGAAAAGGCCTACGGCAACTGGGCACTTGTCACCCTGTTGGTAGAGCAACAAGCCACTCAAGAATCGCATCTCGTCTTGCGAGAGCTCTTTGAAGTTTGCGAGCTTCAAGTCGTGCTCTGGCGCGAGTTTCAATACGATTTTATCAAATGCAACTCGGCTGACTTTGCCTTTTGGTCCGAACTCAACGTCGCGAACTTTATTGGCCGCTGTCGGTTGACCTGTCGTGATTGTTGTAAGCGCTTTCATCTGCGTGCTGAGGAGGAGATCAGGCGAAGGGAAAGCCGTGACGATGCGATCATCCATCACTTGTTGCATGCGTGAATCGAGCGCGTAGTCTGACTTTTTGATCTTCTCTTCTTTTCCGATGTTTAAACGCGGGATCTCGTCTGTTTTCGCAAGATCGTAGACCGCGACGCCATCTTTACCGCGCGTGAGTCCTGGAGGGTCGATCAAAGCTTCTTTGGCTTGGAAGACTTGAGCAGGCTGACGGTTTGAGGCAACGACTGGAGCAGCGAGTGTGCGAGTTGCCGCAACTGGGGGAGCTACGACAACTTGCTGACGCTGACCTTGGACAGGCGCAACTGGCGCACGGCGCGCGACTGGTGCTGGCGCTGGCTTCGTTGAGCCGCCCCACATCGATGAAAGCGAGCTCATCTTTTGTTGAGCCCAGGCCTTCAGTTGGCCCGTCATCGAAGCATCTTGAGCTTGGCCCGTTGTGGCCTTTGCACCTTGAATCTTCGATTCAGAATAGTGACCACTTGGATTGACTGGTGCCGCTTGAGCTGTCGAAACAGCTGCCGCAACTGTCGCAATCAAGATCAGTTGTGAAGTGGTTGGTTTCAAGTTATCCCCCAAAATCTTTCTCAAAAAACGTCCAAGTTTGCGGTCAGGTCGCTAACGGGTTTCGCCAGCGGCGAAACCATTACCAATAGAACGTCGCACCTAACATCAAGAGGCCGGTATTGTTTAAGTCGCTTGTTGTCGAGCGTGAAGCGTTGTTTCTCCACGAAACGACGTCTTGATTCCACCAGCGGTTTTTGTAATCCAAGCGAAGCGCCATCCACTTCGTCAGGAAGAAGTGCTGTGTGACGTCGAGAGTGAACGCAACGGCTTGTTTGCTCACGTTACCTTCTTCGAGTTGTTGTTCGTAAGACTGCATGCCGACGCCCGGAGAGATCGACATATCGAAATACATGATTGATTTGTTCAAGACGCTGACTTTCGCGTAGAACGGAACCCAGTTGAAAGCGACTCCGTAGAAGTCCTTCATCTTGTTGTGGTTCGGCGCGCCGCCCTGACGACGGATCTCTTGCGTCGCTTCGTTATCTTTCGAGTCTGTTTGCGAGTAAGCAGCTTCGATACCGTAACGTTCGCTGAAGAAATAGTTCAAGCTGGCACCAGCTGTTGCACCTTCAGACCATGGCTCACCGACGTACATACCGTAGTTCAGCGTCAATGCGAGGCGGTGTTCCTTCGAGAAGAGTCGGTTTTGAACGACGTTGAAGTCGGTGTCTTTCGCCGCCCAGTACTTCTTTTCAAGATCTGTGACGTCAAGTTTGTCGCCCTGAGTGGCCGCTGGTGCTGGCGCAGGCGCTGGCTGCGTGCGCGATGCTTTCGTTTGTGCGTGCGCCGAGAGGCCCACAGTGAGAGCGAGAGCTGTGACGAGTGAACGTGATGCGATCTTTGTGAGCGATAACATGAAGTCAGTCTCCGTTTCGGTGAGGCTTTGACCGCCGCGCACGCCTATCGTGTTCGGGGTTTTACTCACTCTCGAAATCTAAAGACGCCTTCAAGTTACATTCAGCAGCGGCGAGCTAGATTTTTGTTAATAACAAGTCAGTGCAGGTCAGTTTTTAGTGGTCAGTTCCAGTTGCGGTTGCAGTTCCAGTTTTTAGTACAGTTTGTCAGTTTCAGTTTTCAGCAGCTGCAGCGGAATCAGATGCGGTTGCAGTTCAGTTTTGGTTCCGGCTGCTGCTGCTGTCTCGGATCGAGACACGTAGTTATTTTACGTATTCGACGGAGTCCTTTATATTGTCGTCGAAATTTTTGCGGACTTTATAGAGCGGGACGAAGTCAATACCACGCTTTTGGACGAGGTAGGCGCCGTCTGGCGTACGGACCGCGCCGTCGACGTCGACAGCGTCGAAGTTCACGTCTTGAG
>CAJYOV010000405.1 GCA_913776405.1 Pseudobdellovibrionaceae bacterium | reverse complement strand
TCATCTCTGAAGATATTCAACCGCCGGCGCTTCCGTTAAAAGATCTGCGAGATCTCTATCGCGAGATTTATAAGAGCGAAAACGAAAATGGCGAAAGCACATCAGGTTTCGACGATGCCTTGTTTTCAAGACTCATCGAAATCAGCGGCATCAAGATGACTCAGAATTTGACCGGCGTTTCACGCGGTCAAAAGGTGCAAGGCCTCTTAGCATTAGCTCTCGCAACCAAGCCCGAAACTTTGTTAATCGACGAAGCGACGGCTGTGCTCGACCCTTACGTACGCGGCGCAATCATCAAGGAGATCGACGCTCTCAATCGAACTAACGGCATGACCCTTTTACTCGCCACGAACCTTGCGAACGAAATCGTTTCACTCCGAGGACGGGTGATTGTTTTGAGAGGCGGAAAAATTGTTGATGACCGAACCGCAGACAAGATCAACATGGACGAAATCTTAGCGACTTTCGAGAAACGAGTGATCGCGTGAAGAGACTTTTATGGATCGAACTGCGCGCACAATATCGATTGATGTTGCTCGCGATTTTAGGGCTTTTGATTGTCGCCTTTCTATTGAGAATGCCACCTCTTGTGTACCTACTTGCGGGCCTCGGACCGTTCGGATTCAACTTCTCTTCGAAGAGATCTCACTGGTATCACCAGCTCCCCTTCTCTCGAAAAAAGATTGCGACTCTTTTGATTGTGCAAAATTTGATTTCGTTTGCGATTTGCTTCGGCATCAGCGCGATTTTGCATTTAGCTCTCTCCTTCTTTTTTGCAAAAGCGGTGAGGCTTGAAGACATTGGTTTCTATCTTCTTCTTTCAGTCGGTGGTCTCTTCTACGTGTTTTTGAACCCAGTAACGGGCGTTTCTCGGCCGCGGAATCAATGGACCGATATTCAGTTCGATAATAAGTTCGCCAAGACAATCGCGATCCCCATCGGTATCGCAGGCCTCTTTTTGCTCGCCTGGTGGAAGGCCGAACTTTTGATGACGATGGGTCTCATAGCCGCTGCACCCATCATTCTACCGCTTACGTTCTCGAACCAATTTGTGTTCGCGCCAAAGACGCACAGAAATATAAAACGCTTCGTTCTTGTCGCATTTGCGGTGCTTTTGGCGGTGCTCTTAGCTTGCTATCTCGCGACGTGATCCTTTACGATCACGGTCGCAACTTTGTTTTGGAGTAAGAGATGGCTCAAGAAGAAGAATTCATCCCGTTCATGGGTTACGAGTGGATCCAACTGGAAGACGGCACCGTCACCGTTGGTATCAGCGAAGATGGCTTGAATGAACTCGGCGATATCACAGCAATCAACCTCCCCGCAGAAGGTGAAGAAGTAAACCCGGATGAAATCTGCGGTGAAATCGAAACCGACGAAGGCCCGATGAACCTCTACTCACCTGTTGAAGGCCGAGTGATCGAGATCAATGGCGCCGTCGTTGAAAACCCGTCTCTTCTTCTTGAAGACCCATACGGCGACGGCTGGCTCTTTCGTGTTGAAGCTGAAGATCCAGACGATCTCGACGACATCGATGATGAAGATGGCGACGACGAAGATGAGGACGAAGACGAAGAAGACGACGATTAAATTGCTGCGCCGCGAGGCAAACCGCCCCGTGCGGCCCGGCTTTAATCCTCATCAGTTTGATTTGAAAGGGCCCTCGCGGGCCCTTTTTCCGTTTCTGTGCCACCGGTGTCACGGTTTGGTTACAGATTCTGACGCCCCTTGACGCGCTAGAGCCCGGTGACTAATTTGGCCGCAGTTTTCTGGCTAGCAAAGTCACATTGAGGGGTCGCTGTGGGTTTCGAACGTCGTCAGTTCCTTAAAAATGGTCTTTTCTTAGGCACTGGTTTAACTCTCGGTGGCCTTTCGACATTCGCGGCTCCAGCTCAGGCCTACATCGGCGGCGGCCAGGTTCCTGTTGGCGCACCTCCTTACGGCATGCCCGTAGTTCAGCTTTTCACAGATGAAACTCGCGCTCAGTTCCGAGTTCTTTCAAACCCGCTTATGCCAGTTGAGTATGAAGCAACGACATCAGACGGAAAAGTTCTGCCCCTTAAAGTTCTCTCATCGACCGAGTGCCCTTACGATGAATACGTACAGATGGATCACTTGCTCGTTGGCGGTCTTGAACTCGGTAAAGACTATCTCTTAAGCGCTTACGATCTTCGTACCGGCGCACGCGTCGAAGAGCGCGTGTTCAACGCACTCGATACTCGCAAAAAACAAGCGCGCATCGTCGTCGCTTCGTGCGTCTGCGATATCTTCGACGGCATTCAAGAAGACATGTGGAAGGGTGTAGCGAACGCGAAGCCTGACGCGATTTTCTTAATTGGCGATACATCTTACACCGATCTCGGCGGTAACGGCACAATCCAAGACAACTGGAAACGCCACATCCAAACTCGTCGCAAGATCGACATGTTCAAGTGGCGCAAGCTCATCCCGACATTTGCGACATGGGACGATCACGATTACGCAGGCAACAATGCCGACAGACACCACCCTCTCAACGGCAAATCGGTCACGGTCTTCAAAGCGATGTTCGGTTGGACTCCACTCAAAAAAGAAGACAACGGTCCTGTCGTCGCGATGCACGTTGATCTCTTTAATCAGCGTTTCTTCTTGATGGACGACCGCTCATTCCGCGATGCCGAAGGCACGAACGGCGCTTACTGGGGCGGCACACAAATCAACTGGCTCAACTCAAATCTCGCTGGCTCGAAAGCGCCAACATGGTTGATGAACGGCGGCCAATTCTTCGGCGGCTACCTCGGTAAAGACTCCTACGAAGGCGATTACTTGCGCGAGTTTCAAAGCGTTTTGAAAACGCTGAAGGAAGTCGAAGCGCCAGTCATGTTCATGTCGGGTGACGTTCACTTCTCTGAAGCAATGAAGATCGAAAAAGCAATTTTGGGTTACGACACGTTCGAGCTCACGTCGAGTTCGATTCACTCGGCAACGACTCCGTTTATCGATAAGCGTAGAACAAACCCGCGCCGTGTGGATTCAACATGGCATCACAACTTTATGGTGATCGACACAGCCTCGAACGGCACGCAGATGAACTTCCGCGCACGCGCATGCGGCGCGAAACTCCAAGCATACTTCGATGTGAAGGGCTCCCTCCTTCGCGCGAATCGTTAAGTTGAGGTCCGATAAGATGAAACAAACGTCTCTTATTTTTGGTGTCATCTTCTTCGGCGTGGTTGCGATCTCAGCGTCTCGGCCGCCAGTGGTCGTATTTTCAAATTCTGCGCAAGCGAGCGCGCGCCCAGCGCAAACAACGCCTACTCGCGGCGCGTGCGTCGCTGCTCGTCCAGGGTACGAAGCGTTCTGTTCATCACACCCTGAGCGTGAACTGTGTCTCGCTCAGGGCGGCCTTTGCCGCTGGGAAGCTGCACTTCGACGTTGAGTCCGAATACAAGCTTAGGCGGAACGGTTTTACGTATGATTGAACCTGGTTCTCATTTCTAGTTTATCGCGACCAGCGCTTTTGCACATTTACTTGAAGAGAGCGAGCAAGTGCCGTGTTTGTTGGCGCGCCGAGAAGCGTTTGATCAGAATAACTGAGAGAACCTGTCCACTCATCGTTAGGCGAATAGACAGCTGAGAGAGTCGCGACGGCCCAGCGAGTGACCGAACCTTCTGAACTCACAGCGCCTGAGACGGCAACAGCATCATCGTAAATCCAGCTTGCTGCTGCACCTAAACGAACATCGCCGAACGTGTATCCTGCGCCCGCACTCAGCGTGCCGCCAAAACCCGGCTTTAGATTGATCCGGCCGGCAGGTGAATCTGCATCTGATTTATTGAACGAACGATGAACATCAAAGATCGCGATCGCATCTAATTTACCGCGGATTTTCGTAAACGCTGAGCCAACACCCAGAGCCCAGAAGCCGCGACCACGTGAATCGACCTGATCTAGAAGACCAGCCTCTTGAATCGAGCGGCCTGTCGGAAGAACGAGCTGCAAGAAACCGACGCCACGCGGGCGAATGGGGTGATAGTCCCACTCGGGCAAGAACTCATAGCCTGCGTTTAATGCGACATCGCCCAAACCTGTTGAATCATTCACGCGCTCGCGACGAAGAATCGGTACGCTCATTCCATATTGGAAACGATCGCGGAAAATATGTGCGGCATCGAGTCTGAGAGTTTCGGCGTTTTCTTTGTTGGTGCGGTCTTTCCAGACACCATTTGCAGAAACGTCCGTGCGAATTTCTGAGACCGTTAAAGACGATGAGAAGTTTGCTTGCTCATCACCTAAGATCAAGGCTGGAACCGGCAACCCGCCGCCGCAGCAGGCAGCAGCGAGAGCGAATTGCGGAGACACGACCAAAACAAGAAGAAGAAGCGCGCCAACATTCAATCTTAACGCGCGATTGAGACAGCGAGACCGCATCGCCTATTACCGCTTAGAACTGCAGAGTCGCAATTTGTTCTTCTACGACGGCGCCCGACTGCATGAGCTGGAACCGAATTTGCCAAGTGCCTGGCATCGAGAAGAAGACCTTGTCGACCCGGTAAACACCTGTCGAGAGCCGCGTGACTGTTACAGGAGATGAGCCGTGGCCCATGCTCGGCATCCACAGAACAACTTTAAGTGAAAGCGCTGGATCGACTAACGCACCTGAAGTCGGATTCGTGAAACGCGCAACAAACGCGCCCATGTCGGATTCTGTTGGGTAAGTTTCCCAATCGTAGGCCGCGCAGAGGTTTTGTGAATTGTATTTCAGCGCGCACGTTGCAGTCTTCGACTCACTCGCTGGCGCTGTCGAAGCTTCTTGGTAATTCGGATGAGCGCACGCAGACACACAAACAGCAAACATAAGCGAGAGAGCCAATTTCGAAACAGACGACGTCATCTTAACTCCGGGGAATCGCGCAACCTAAAGTTCTCGCTTCAGGCGTGCGGAGAGGGCGTTGATTTTTTAAATCTTCTAAAGCTTCGCGAAGGTAAAGGCGGTTCTCGGGGCGATAGTTTTTGCTATCAGACACGCCACCACGGTAAACGATTTCGTCCTTTACCAGGACGTAGGCATGCGGCGTTTTCATGGCTTTGAAGCGGTCCGCAATTTTGTTGTTGTCATCTTGCACGACCGGAAATGGAAGGTCGATCTTCGTGAAGTACTCTCTCACCTTCTGAGGGTCCTCGTCGATGTTCGAGTGAACCGCGACGAACCGAACGTCAGGAAAGTCCTTCGCAAGTTTTTTTAGTTCTTCGATATGACTGTTTGAGCAGGGGCATTTTTGAGACAAGAAAACGACGACCTGAGCTTTGTACCCTTCTGGGGTTTCGACTTTCACCTGCTCACTTTTCACGACGTCCTGACCGAAGAGTGGAAGAAGCATATGATCCGCTCGAGCGGATGAGACCAAAAGTAAAATAAGACTGCCCGCTAGTGCGGAAAGTGAACGTGAGATGGCTGATGCTGGTCTTAAGTTCAAACGTCGAGAGAAGCTCATTTGGCTCAGGAATCTACTCCCGCGTTTTGGCAATGCCAAGTCTACTGCAACAAAATTCACCTCAAGCGCCCTACGTCTAAGTTCTTGTTGTTTGTTGCATACGCCCAGGATGGGACTAGCTTAGGCGCCGACCGCGTGAGACAAATGAGGGCATGTTCAAAAGCTTGATTCCCGCCTCAGAAGTTGCCCAGCCTCTTCGCGATCTCGACTGGTCGCGAAATCCGCTTGGCTTGATGGAGCAGTGGCCGACAAGCTTGAAGACACTGACGGCAATGGTTTTAGAGTCACAGGTTCCGGCCTATCTCGTTTGGGGCCCTGAGCGCATCTTTATCTATAACGACGCCTATATCCCACTTGCTGGCCCCAAAAAGCATCCGCAAGGTTTTGGTCGCCCGTTCCGCGAGGTTTGGCCCGAGGTTCAGGCTGAAGTCAGTGTACTCATGGATCGCGCTATGAGCGGTGAGAAAGTCGTCTACAACGACTTGCCAATGACGCTCTACTCAGCGGGCACGCCAGAGCTTCGATACTTTTCGTTTAGCTTAAGCCCTCTTCGCGATGACTCGACTCAAATCGCGGGCGTTCTTTGCAATTGCTTCGAGACAACGGACCGAGTCCGCTCTGAGGAATCTTTGCGACAGAGCCAGGAGAACTTAAAACTTTCACTCCTCGGTGCACGCATGGGCACATGGGCGATTGATCTCGAAAACGAGCAAATCGAATTCTCTGAAGAGACGTCTTCGATCTACGGAATCGACAAGCGCGTTCTCAAATACTCCGACATAGATCCGATCATTGACCCGGAAGATTCAAAGCGTATCACCGCAAAACTTACGACGATGCTCAATGAACGCGGTGACTTCGACGATGAATATCGCATTCGCAGACCGGATGGCGAAGTGCGCTGGATCAGCTCGAGAGGGCGCTGCGTGTTGCATGAAGGCAAGATCACTAAGATCACGGGCGTTCTTGTCGACGTGACTGAATCGATGCTGGCTCAACAACGCTTGAAAGAAAGCGAAGCCAAGTTCAGAACGATCGCAGATGCGATGCCGCAGATGGTGTGGTCGACGCT
>CAJYOV010000404.1 GCA_913776405.1 Pseudobdellovibrionaceae bacterium | reverse complement strand
CGGAGCTCCCGTCTCTTGTTGCGGGCAACAACTCGGTCGGTGGCACTTCTGAAGGCGCAAAAGTCCTCCAGTTCCCAACGCCAGGTCAGACGGACACACGTCGCGGCGTTGCTACAATCAACCAACTTGAGAGCGTTGCGATCGAAAACGCAATCGCAGCTTTCAAAGGCAACCTCACTGAAGCGGCGAAAGCACTCGGTATCGGTCGCGCTACTCTTTACCGCAAAGTGAAGCAGTACAACATCGACCCATCGATGGCTCGCAAGAAAAAAGCAGCTTAATCTTTACTGCTTACTCCATCTAGCTACTATGAAAGCCGAGGCCAACGCCTCGGCTTTTTTGTTTGGAGATTCTGTGAATCGGGTGATTTCGGTAGGAATGGGCGCGGCTTTGTTTTTGGGATCGGCGGTTGCGTGCGTGGGGCATACGATTGCTTGGACGGAGAACCGCGCGACACATGAAGTTTGCCGACTGATTCGCGAGAATTATTATAAGAGCGGGGACGAGAAGGTCGTCGAGTTTTTGGATCAGTGTGATGCGGAGACGACGGGCATGTCGTTTACAAAAGCGAAGGCGATTCGGAACATCAACCGAAAGCTCGGCGCGATTCGGTCGTCGCATCTCAATGTTTTTTCGCCTTCTGAGAATCGCTGGCTTTGGGAACATGAAGGGTCCGATACGGGCATTCGCGCGCGTTCGATCGACGGAGAGCTCGTTATTATCTCTGTTCTCGCAAAAAGCCCCGCGGATCTGGCGGGGCTTAAGCCCGGCGATGCAATCGTTTCAGTGAACGGTGAGACGCCGATGACGGCTCAAGTGGCGCAATCGACGGCGGGTCATTATAAGATCGCTCGAGGTAAGGAGTTCCTAGAAGCCGATCTCGATCTCGCAGACCTCGCCGAAGATTTGAGCCCGTCGCTTACGGGTGTCTCGCGGGATATTGGTCTATTAAAAATCCCGAGCTTTCTTCCGCAGTACTTTGAACAAACCCAGTGGGAGAAGATCGCAAAGTCTTTACCTCTGTTCCGCGGTCTGATCATTGATTTGCGAGACAACGCTGGCGGCAGTTTTCCGGCGATGTTGCGAGCACTTTCGCCATTTCGCTGCGACAAACCCCGCATTGGCGAACTCTGGCGGGCGCCTCGAGAAAAGTCTCAAGATAAAGTCGAAATGCGAGATGAGCTCAGCGCTGAAAGCCAACTCTCTCAACTCGCTGAGACCGATGCGATCGTACTCAAGACATTCCCAGATTACGGTTGTTTCAAAGGGCCGGTGATCGTGCTTACAGATGACGGCACGTCCTCTGTCTCTGAGATTTTCACGCACGCACTTTTAAAATCCCCACGCGCGCGCGTCTGGGGAACGCCGACCGCTGGCCAGGTCGTGATGGCGCGTTGGTTTCCAGTGGGTTCGCTTGGCGGCGGGGATTACGCGATCTCTATCCCGATCGCAGGCTATCGCGCAGGTGATGGCAGTGCGCTTGAATTAGAAGGTATTTCGCCACAAAAAGAGCTTCACTACGATTTAGCGAAAGCTCTTCGCGGCGAAGACTCGTGGATCGAAGAAGCGGTCTCTGCACTTGCGCGCTAAGCATCTCGGCCCGTGTCTCATCTTGAGACAATTCTCTCAGAGAGAAACCTTGAGTTCGCAGGCCTAGCCTTTCATCTCTGTTTGTTTGAGCCGATAAGATTGTCGTTAGCGTGATGAGCGCATGTAAAGACCCTCGACAGAGTGTGAGGGCCAAGACGCACTCAGATCGCTTTCCACGCGGCACGAAGTTCGCATCGTTCTTAACGTGAAAACGATGTTCACTTCGGTTTCTAGGGGGCCTCAGATGAAAAAGCAAAACAACAAAAACAACGTGATCGATATGACGTCTCGAGTTCAAGAGCCTGAGACGATCGAACGAATGAAGAGTCTCAAAACGAGATTCGATCTCGAGCACGCGAAGATCGCACTCTCGACATCACTTCTTTCGGTTGTTGTCCTTGTGACCCTTGCGAACAAAAATTTGATGTCGTCATCTGATCAAGCCGATCAACCGCGCGCAGGTCGTGGGATCGCAAGCGTTCCGACAGGCACAACGGACGCCGAAGATTCTCTTGTAAAAGTCTTATCTAAGAAAGAGCTCGGCGCCCATAGCCTCGGTCGTCGTCCGTCATCGTTAGACTCGCTCGTCTTCGGTACTCTTGAAGGCAAATACGCGATTCGCCTCGATCACGGCAAACTTCAGGAACTCGAGTTTTCCGCTACGGTTGGTGCGGATGCAGAGTCGGACCGTCCAAAGCACATTCAAAATCGCGCAGAGTTCATCAATCAGAATCATGAATTGATGCCGGTTGCGTTCGACAAAGCTGTTTGGATCGACCGCGCACAGTCGGGCGAAACGACGACTGAAATTTACCAATTGGTAAACGAAGTCAGCCGCCCTGTCGCTACGGTCGAATTTAAACTCGATCAGGCGGGTCGAATGCTGTCGATGAAAGTCGCCGCGAACCAAATGTCTACGGCCTCGAACTAATCGAGTAACGGTCGCTCAGGCGCCCTCAGGCGAAGGCGTCTCATCTCGCTACAATTCGTACGACCGGATTCGCGCGCTGGGCGCGGGTCCGACTCCCGTCAAAGTTCTGACTCTCCGATAAGACGTCATGGTTCTGAAAGACGTCAATCACGACGAAGCCGGTGCCGAACCGGCTTCTCTCGTTTCTAAGCAAGAGCATGAGTTAGCGCGTCGAGCACGCGTCGAAAATCGTTTAGCCGCACCGGTTGATCGGTTGGCGGCAACGATTGCTGATTTCATTCTGTTCTCGCCGCTGGCCACGCTCGCGATGGCACCTTTCAAACGCCAAGCTCTCGAAGCTCAGCTCGTCGGTAGCGATGACGCTTGGTTTGTTGCTGCGGTGTCAGCGGGTCTCACAGCCGCGACCGTCATAGTCTTATTCCAAACTCTTTGTTTGATGAAGTGGCGAGCGACGCCAGGGAAATTGATCTTCGGTCTCCGGGTCGAAACGTTGTGGCCCGATCAGCGACAGCTGAATCCCATGGCGGCTTTCTTGCGCTCAATCGTCTTCTGTCTTGAAGTGTTGATGCTAGGGTTGCCATGGCTTGCAATCTTGAGCAACGAGCGACGCCGACCGTTTCACGATCGAATTGCAGACACCGTCGTCGTCTCGAAACGCGAACGTCGGGTAGGGCCGCCGGCTTTAAGTGAAATGGCTTTTTCGAGCGGGATTCTCGCCGCGATGCTTACCTGTGTCGCACTCGTTTCGACTTTTAAGCTTTCGCAAATCGGCTTCGGTTCTAAAGCTGTTGTCGCAGATCTAGAAGCTTCAGGCGATCTCTGTCCAGCAGTCGGCGACACCGAAAAGAGTTGGATCCCCGGCAACGGTGAAGTGAAACCAGGTCGCATGAGCGTTGCGTTGACATTGTTTGAGGCTGACGCAATCGACGAGGCCTGCTTGAAGGCAGAGGCCGATTACGCGATGTGGAACGGGGATCAAAAAGATCTCGCCTATCTCGGTCGCGGTTTAGCGGAAAAGACGGATGAGGAACTTGCGCAGTCTTATTTAGATAAAGCCTGTGAGACAGCAACGCCAGGCGACGCATGTCGGGCTCTCACGTTCCTTCGTATGCCAGAACTTCCGGAAGATGAAGTCGAAGCCAAAACGGCCCTTGTCGAGCACGAAAACCGTGTTCACGAGTTGCTGGCGAACCTCTCAAATAAGACGGCTCCGTTCTTGAGAGTGCTCGCCATGAAAGAGCTCTCAGCTCAGCGCCAAGATGAAAAAGCATTGGCGCTCGTGGATCAGTTTCCGCCGCAGAAGGAGTTAGGATACTTCCTCGCGGGCGAGCGAATGAAGGCTCTTTGGAATCTGAATCGGCAGAACGATGCTCGCCTCTCACTTCAATCGTCTATTGCCGCCTTTGAGCCGGATCAACGTTTAGCGATGTCTCGCTGGTTCTGCCAAAACGAAACGTCATCGATCGGTTGTGCGTCGGCGTCGAGACCCGCATGCGATTGGCTTTCAACGGCCGTCGAAAATGATCAGGACCTCCTGCAGAACAACGACATCACTTTGACCTACCTCCGCGGTGAATCGTGTTCTTCGAGACTCGATGACAAAAAATTGGCGTCGCTGAGATCGAAAGTCGAAGACGAGACGGCGAAGTCGTACATCGAGGGTCTCGAGCTTATGGCAAAAGGTCAAAAAGACAAAGCTCGAGAAACTCTGGCCAAGATCGCGTCTGACATTGAAAAGTCAGGCAGCTTCTTTGCGGAAGCTAACGCGAAACTTGTTGAGCTGGCATCAAGTACAAAAGACCTCGCGAAAATTCGCGAATCTTGGATCGATCTCGAACCGTCGGATGAAGGCTGGATCTATCTCGGTCATCAACTGATGGCTCGCTACAACGATTTCAAGGCTTGGGACGAAACTCTCGAAATCGGCTTTAAGCTCGGCGAAAGTGGTGCCGTTGATCGCAGTGCCGCACGATGTTAGTTGTTGCCGCTTACCGTGCGGGCCACGTGCGCATGGCTTACGGCTACCTTGAAGCCTTCGCAAAGACAACGCGGCCCTCTGTCAATGCGGACGAACGCGCTCGCGATCGTCAGCCGGCAAGTGCAGACGGATTTGACGAGATCGCGCGAGATCTTCTCGATGGCTCAGCCCTCGGTCCGAAGCTGGGGCACGCAAGCGGCGCGAATCGCGGTGCGAAATGATCTTTCCTTGGCTGGTTGGTCTTTTGAGACCTTCGAAAGCGCCTGTTACCTATCTGCTCTTGTTTTTGAACGTGCTCGTTTTTCTCGCCACCAATCAGAACTTCGAACAGGCGGATAAGCAGCTCGATGTCTTTCTCGAGGACGAAGCTTTCATTCAGACTCAAGGCGCTGCCTACGCAGCCATGATCGAAAAAGAACCGAATCTGTTTTCGCCGACACTTCGTCATCTTGCGAAGCGGGCCATCCATGCAGATACCAGTGCAAAGCGCACGCTCGGCGGATTCGCTCTTCGCAGCACTGAATTTATGTCGCGCGCTGAGACCTACGCGTTCGGCGGCGACGATGTTGCAATTGGCCGCTGGAAATTGAAACTTGCCGAATTTCAGAAAGCTCAAGACGCGAATCCCTCGTTTCAGTGGGGATTAAGTGAAAAGAACAAATCGTGGATTCACTACTTCACGTACCAGTTTGCGCACGCAGGCTTCGC
>CAJYOV010000403.1 GCA_913776405.1 Pseudobdellovibrionaceae bacterium | reverse complement strand
GAAGACGATGGAAAAGGTGTTGACCAAGACGGCTTTTCGACAGGCCCCACACCGCAAGCGCAACCGGCGCAGTCATATCGACCTCTTAACCGTTCGCGAGGCGCACAACAATGAGCATGCTGAATCTGAAATTTCTGAAAGTACCGAAGGCTATTTTTACTTCTGCTCTCTTGCCGATCTGCTTCATGCTCATGGCGCTCCCGCAATCTGCTGAGGCCGCGAAGCTAAAGGGCTTCTCACGGAAGCCAAGCTCGCAAGAGCTCCAATTCAACGATTTCATTTTGAATGTCGATGAGACTGACGAAGTCTACTTCATCACTCTCGCGAAACACGCGGCCCTCTACCGGTTTCCGAAATCGAAAGACGTCGCTCAACAGGCAAAAGAGTTTTTCGAGTCTCGCAAGAAATCGATAAAAGAAGTGAAGCTTACGATCGATCCGATGACGTCCGAAATCCTCTTCGCAGAAGATCTTCCGAAGTAATCCGAAATAATCCAAAGTCATCTGTGAGACGAGGTCGCTCCCGCAGATCTTACGTCGTTAGGAGCGCGGCTCGAGCTACGGGTTCACCCGCTTCGATCTTATCAAGATAGAAGTCTTCATAAGCGACACGCAGAACCGCCATGAGCGGCGGCGCAATGAAGACGCCGATGAGACCCAACCAGCTTCCCAAAAACAGCATGAAGATGAGAAGTGGAACTTCAGGTAACTCGACTTGACCTCTCATGACGAGCGGCAGAATGACGTTGCCTTCAAGTTGCTGTGTGATCAAGAACACCAAGAGAACCCAAGGGAGCTGACTTGGGTCGCTCGCTAAAGTGATCAGCGAGACAATCCCGACGACGAGGATAATGCCGACATACGGGATGATTCCAAACACCGCAGTCAAGATACCGAACACAAACCAGTAGTCGACGCCCGCGATCCAAAGGCCGACTGCCGTGACGGCACCGATGATCACCATGTCAATCAGCTGAGCGCGGAACCACTGCCGAAGCATCGTTGCACTGCGATTCAGAAAAGCTTCCGTTTTTGGGCGCATGCGCGGCGGAAATGCGCGAACGAGTGAGCCCTTGTATGCCTGAGAACGAATTGCGGCATAAATACCTACGAGGCCCGCGAAGACAAAACCTGAGATCGCGGCGGTTCCAGACTGGATGCCACCTAAAACTCGGTAGACGACAGTCTGCACAGTCGCGCCGACATTGATTGAAGAGATCTCGCTCTCAATCCACGGATAGTTCTGCATTTGTTTTTCAGCGAGTGTCTGCAATCGCGCAAGCAAAGCAGGCGCACGTGCTTGAAGCGACGCGATTTGCTCAGCGGCAAGCTCGAACATTGCGTACCCGATTCCACCCAAGATTGCGATGAGACCGAGCAGAACGAGACAGGCGCCAAGCGCGCGAGGAACACGTAAACGAGAATGAAGCTTGTCGAGCGCTGGCGCAAGGAGCACGCCGAAACCAATTCCGATGAGCGAGATGATGACCACGTCGCGAGCAAAGTAAAGGAGCGCAAGCAAAACGACGAACAAAATCGCGTAGGTCACGACGACGATGTTGTTCAATACTTTTCTAGGTTCGACGTTCATGGAAAGCCTTTCGTCTCACTCGGTCAGCGAAGATTTTGCGGATCCGGCTGTCATCGTCTTCATCATAGATTTCACCCCAAATTTCTTCGGAGATGTCTTCCATCGTGACGATGCCGATCGGGTCCTGCTTCTTTGTGACGATAACAGCGAGGTGGCTTCGTTTCGCCTGCATGATTCGCAATGTGGTCAGAATTAAATCGTTTGATCGCATGTAAAGAGCCGGGCGAATCGCAGAATGCCAGTCCTTCCCACCCGCTTCTCTTAAGGCAAGGAATTCTTTGGTGTGAAGAATCCCGACGACTTTGTCTTCGTCGAGCACGGGAATCCGCGTATGGCCCGATGCAAAGACGAGTGTCACGGCGTCTTCGAGACTCGCGCTGTGCTTGAGCGTGATTGTCTCTTTCCAAGGGAGGATAATGTCGCGAAGCGTGCGGCGCTCAAGGTGCGCGAGATTGAGGATGGCTTGACGATGATGGCTTGGCAGGTTCTCGACATCGACGCTGCTCGGATCCGCTAGATCTTCAGCTCCAGCGAGTTCCTGAGCCTTCTGCTCGCGTTTCGCCTTCCGGTCTGCGTAGGCGAAAATGAGACTGAGAATCAACTTGGTCGAACTTTCGAGGACCGTCACGATGGGTGAAAGAACGCGGTCTGCGATGAAAAGCGCCCGAGATCCGAGCAGTGTGATTCTCAAAGGATGACGAAGAGCGATGCTTTTCGGCACGAGTTCGCCAATCACGACGCTCAAGTAAGTCAGCGGGATGACGACCACACCGATCGAAATCGCCTCCGAGACCTGTTCGGAGAGTCCAAACTTGGCGGCGACCAATGGCGCTAGCTCTTCACTGGCTCCGGCACCTGAAACGGCCGCGGATACGGCGCCAACTAGCGTAAT
>CAJYOV010000402.1 GCA_913776405.1 Pseudobdellovibrionaceae bacterium | reverse complement strand
TGAGCGAGCGCTGTCGAGGCGCCGAGAGCAAGTGTTGCCACACCTACGGCTACGCTACGTACAAACGTGTGTTTTGAATCTTTCATCTGGAATCTCCTCATCTTTGAATCTTTGGATTCGTGTTTTTTGAAATCAGTGAGTCACGAACGACGGATCTTGCTCCGTCGTTGAAACGCCGTAGTCTGCGAGAGTTTTTAGATCAGTCGCGCCGAGGTCCTGACGCAGAGAAATCGCCTCACGAAGCGTACGTCGCAAGGTATTCATCAGATTCCAATCTGGCTCTAACTGAATGAAATCGTGCATGCGCGCAATCCGCGATTGAACGCTGTCGCCGTGACCCTTCAAAAGAGTTGCTAGGTGAGAGAGCTCCACATTCACGCGTCTCATCCAATCGCCGTACTCCCAAGTCAGGAAATCAGGTCTGGAAATTTCTTGAGCGAAACGATCGACCGCTTCCACCGGCGAGAGATGTTCCGTGCGGGGTGCTGAGTGTTGCGGGTGCAAAGGTTCGTTCATAAAGCCTCCTCTGCCGAACACTCTACGACAATGAACTTAGAGACTACTCAAGTTCGTGTTGTGAACTTGTCCCTATTTCTCTACATCATTTGCGTTTAAGGCCGGCGCGGCACGTTTCGACGCCCTTATTCGTTTGCGCCTTGTCGATGCAATCGCGCGTGTTCTGAAGGTTCTGAATGCGTGAGTCGATGGAGTTGATTGCCTCCTCTTTTTTCGCAGGTTTGGCTTCGGGTGCAGCTGCGGGTGTCGCGGCAGGCTGAGCTTTCGCGGCTACGGCGTGATCCTGGTATCCGAACGAAACGGTAAAAACCGGGAGCGCCGCTACAGTAAGGATCGACGCAAGACCCCTCAAGCTCAAGGTGGACAGATGCTTCATCGTAGTGTCTCCTCTTCATAGCCAGTTTAGCGTGCGACTACGAGGGGAAGACAATGAAGAAAATGAACGTAAAGAAAGCTCGAGATCTCCGGTCTCAAGTGCATTCATTTCTTCTTATCTCTCAAGTGGCCGCTACCGTTCTCTTTGGCGTGTGTGCTCATGCAGGCGCTGACACGGGTACGCTTCGAGTGACTGTCACGAACATTCGCAGCGACAGTGGCGATCTCGCGGTCGCAATCTTTCCAAAAGAAGAGGCCGGCGCTTTTCCCAAAGATCCGAAAGTCGCGATCGCAACGAAAGTGGTTCAAGCTCAGAAGGGTGAGACCGTCGTTGAATTCGAGGGTCTTGAGCCGGGTTCCTACGCGGTGAGTTTGCTTCACGACGAAAATCGAGACGGGAAGATGAACTTCAACTTCGTCGGCATGCCGAAAGAGGGTTTCGGCTTCTCGCGAGATCCGAAAATCTATTTCGGCGCACCGGACTTTGGTAAGTGCGAAATTGAAATCGGCGTGCCTACGACCGATGTTCAGGTTACGACTAAGTACTTCTAAGTTGGCCTTTTGAATGCGCTCGCATTCGAATCCTACATCTTAAGCATTTGATTTCTGTTAGGTGTCTCGAGTCGCCTTGAAAACCGCTCTGGGAGCGACGTTCAAGCGCTGCGGTCTATTGGCCAGGATAGGTCCAGAATTGTCTCAGCTGGCCTCGCTGCTCGAGTGAAAATCAAACATCCTTGAATCTCCAGTTTGTAGAAAAAATCACTCGAAGAAGAAGAAGAGGTCTTCATGAGTTTGAGAACCACGCGTGCGACTCGCACGTCTAAGGGTCCGGCTGCGCTTTTTTCATCTGCAGCGTTGATGATGGTGATGGCGCTTTCCGCGTGTGCGCCAGCGACAAACGTGAGTCTGCCAGACGATCCGACAGATGAATCCAGTGCGCCAGATCGCTTCGGTGCGGAAAATCCCGCAGCTGATGACGTAGATCAACCAGGCGCTGATGCTACCGAGGGCAAGGATATTTCGGCTGAGGCTTCAATTCTTGATCGGTACCCTAACTTAGACAAGGGGCGCCTGATTCCAAGAAACCTGCTTGCGACAGCACTTACCTATTATGAAGCAAACGCTTCGAAGCTGAAGAACAAGGACTACCTCACTGTAATCGATATGTCGTTGCCATCGACAAAGCGTCGGATGTGGATCGTCAATATGGACGACGGCAGCGTGTTCCCGACGACGGTCGCGCACGGAAAAGGTTCAGACGCGAATCACGATGGTTATGCTGAGAAGTTCTCGAACGCGTCTGGTTCAAACGCGACATCACTAGGTGTGTACGTGACAGCCGAAACTTATAATGGTTCGAACGGATTTTCTCTTCGTCTTGATGGCAAGTCATCGACGAACTCGAACGCTCGTAAGCGGGCGGTCGTGGTTCACGGAGCAAGCTACGTTGAAGATAAAGAAGTGAAGCAGGGTCGAAGCTGGGGCTGCCCAGCCGTACCGAACGCTTATCGCACGAAGGTCATCAATTGGATCAAAGGTGGCAGCGTTCTGTATATCGGACTGTCGGCTAAATAATTTCTGTTTGTAGGATTTGGCGAGTACTCGTTGGTACCCGCTAAAATTCTTTGCTGAAGAAACAGGCGCCAAGTGCGCCTGTTTTGTTTTGATGGCTGACACCAGGCATTTTCTTCCATCGGCTCTAACAAGATCACAAAGGCACCAGCTGCCTCTGGCGGTGCTTCTTCATCTCTCTTAGTTTAGGCGAACTTTCCACAAATCAGTGTCACTTTGATTCTGAGTTGCGCGCGAAAGCCGTTGTTCTGCTTGGCCCACACCTTGCTAAAACGACGACTCGAAACGAAAGCACACCACCTAATCCTTAGGAGAAGAAATGATCTTGAAGACTCTGAAAGCAACGACTCTTGCACTCGCTTCAGCTACAATCCTCGCAGCTTGCGGCGGCGGCGGCGGCTCAACAAGCACTGGCGGCGTTTACTACACGCACGAACAACTTGCTGAAGAATTCGTGGCGCGCGCTTACGGCGACGCTGGTATCGACGCGAAGCTCGTTAAGACAAACACGCAACAGTATAACTACATCGTAGTTTACGACCGCGACTTGAACACGTACGACGCTTACTGGATCGGTGGTTACAACGTAGGCGAAAACATCTACAACTACATCTCGCGCAACAACTCGAAGATGTTCTACGACCTCGATTACGTCGGCGGCAACCTGTACAAAGACTACTACTCTGGAATCACATTCACAGAGACTTCAGCTTCAACAAAAGACCTCGGTAAACTCGCGGCGATCAAACAACAGTTGAAAATCAAAAAATCGGCTGAGAAGTTGAAAGCACAGTACGGCTTGAACGATACAACTGCGATCAAAGCAGCTCGTATCGCGGTTTCGGTTGCGAACAACCCGAACATGAGCAAATCGGCTCTCGACAACGCAGCTAAAGAACTCACAGGTTCGACAATCACTCAGTTCCAAGCTGCGATGAAGAAATCAGCTGAAGGCGATTCAAAAGCGCTTTCTTCTTTGATCGACAACGCTGCGAAGTTGAACGGTGTTGGTCCAGAGCACATGAACCAAATCCTCGAAGGTTTGAACTAAGCTTGGCTTAGTCTCTTCTCACGAAGAGGGTTCGATCCTCACACTTCAAATAGTCTGAATGGATCTCGAAAAGGCTCCCTGATAAAGGGGGCCTTTTTGTTATTTAAAGCCTCTAAGACTGAGGCTAATTTTGTTTAGGGTTGAGGGCGGGTGGCCTAGCGCCCGATCGATTCACCCAAAATGCCGGCTCAAGTTCGGCTTCCAAAGTCAGGCAATTTTCGGCCTTAAACCCAAGTACCACTTCAATTCCCGGGCCAAATCCAATTAAACGGCTTTCCGCAACCGGTGCCCGGGGCACTGAACTTGCTCCCTCTATAAAAAGTTCAAGAACTACGTTCGGTACCCCTTTTGGAAAGTCGGTTGGGCATGAAAGCACAATTACGCCTGTCGCTCTTAATTTTGGCTCTGATCACTCAGGTCGGAGTCGCTAAAGCGCAGAACTACGCGGATTTCCCAGGGGCTGTGCCCTTGGATCATACGCGACAGGCCGCAACGGACTTAAAACAAGGGTCTAAAACCCTGACTCCTGATGAGGCCGATTCGCTTCGTAAACGTGGTGTTGACCTTTCAGATCTCGATCCAGAGCCGTCGGACCTCTGGTCACGTTCTGTGAAGACGAAGCTCGAAGCACCTATCGACGTTCGCGAAACAGGTGAGACGTTCGAGTATCTCGATTCAGTTCCAGATTTGATTGGCAATAGCCGCTTTACCGTTCAAAAGACCGATGCGAACGGCATCGCTCGGACCTACATGATCACGATCTCGAAGACGTCGCGGAACTATCTCATGCGCCGCGCTCTTCTTGAGAAGATGGGTTACCAAACTAAAGATGTCCGCTATTTGAAGTCGTTCCGACTGAAGTTTGCGACCGGCTTCTCGCGCCAAGTGTTCGTCTCGAAGGTCAAAGAAGATTTGATCGAATCGGAAGTCGAGCGTTGGATTGCGGACCCAGCTAACGAGAATATCGATTATGCAAATGTCATTGATGCAGTGATCGTTTCTGCCGA
>CAJYOV010000401.1 GCA_913776405.1 Pseudobdellovibrionaceae bacterium | reverse complement strand
TCGCTTTCAAGAAATTGCTGATTCGGCCGAATGATCGCGACTGCGGCCGCATCACCTGGCACCTTGTTGCCCGTTTGATAAAGCGTCAGGGTTCGGACTTCATACATCACACTAAGTTGCGATTTTAAGAATGAAAGCCCATCTGCATCTTGAGCTTCCAGATCCCGCTCACCGTGACCAATCGTCAAGTATAGCGCTTTTCTTTTCTCGCGACCGAGCTTCAGTAACGCGGTTGTAACGCCTTCTTCTGTCGACTGTTCGATCTTCACCTTGCGATCGCCTTGAACCGCAAAAAGCGCGAAGGCGCCTGCTGCGTAATCGTACTTCTGAGCCTCGGCCGGATCTTGAAGCGCGTTGAAGGCGCGGAACGAGAGACGGCTACTTTCATTCAGATACATCTTTGCGAGATCGCGTACGGCTTTTTGAATATTTTCGCCGCCCTGCTGATCGTTTCGGTACAAGAGGACAAGCTGGGTGTCTGTTTTTAGCGCTTTTGCCGCTTGAATCGACTGAGCCGAAAGCGTGTTGAGCTTGTCACTGGTCCAGTCGAAACGTTTTTCGTAACGGACAGCCAACACGTTTAAACAAATGAGACCCAAGAAACCGAAGACGAGAATGGCGCCCATGTTGAGGCCATGTTTCGTCGTTCTCATGGTGAAAAAGCGAACGAGACTGCCGCGTTCACGGATGAGCCCTGCGACTGTGAGGCTCAGCCCTAAAACGAGAGGCACCCACATCGAGTCATGCCAGCCCTCGTAGGTTACACGGAAAATAAAAAGCAGAACTAAGAAGGCAAAACCTGCGACTAAAAACACTTTCCCTGGTTTGCTCATTGTTATCTCCACCGCGCCGATTCAATGACTCGTTGAGTGAGCAAAACGAACATCACGATGAGGCTAACGAAAAAGGCCGCGCCCGCGATGCTGAAACTGCCGTTGATAAACGTCGAAAGGTGCGAGCCGATATTCAGTTGTTCGAAAATTGCTTTTGTCAGCGCACTTTCTGCGTTTTGCCCGGGAGCGCCGATAAAAAACAGCATGAAGTTAAAGACGATCGCGAGAATAACCGCAACGACTGCACTTTCAGTGAGACTCGAAGCGAAGAGTCCGAGAGCCACGTAGACACCCGTCAGCATCATCATGCAAAGGTACGCCGAAGCAAGCGGGCCCCATTCGAGCTCACCGAAAAAAGCAAGGCTCACAGGGTACAATGCACTTACGAATAAAAGCGCCCATGACATGAGAGTTCCGGCCATCCATTTCCCGACAGCGATATCGGTTGCAGTTACGGGTGAGGTCAGCAAAAGGTCGAAGGTCCGCTGCTTTTTTTCTTCGCTTAGGAGTCGCATCGTCAGTGCTGCGACCGCCATAATCATAAGCAGATTCACTAAAGAGACATGATAAGCGATCACTGTTCGGTGCAGGTTGACGCCCGCCTCTGCGCCTTGCATCGACTGAGAAACAGACGCCCGCATGAATTGCTCGATGGCGGATGCAAAAACGAATGACCAAACAAGCGAGCACACTCCGGCTACGATCCAAATCAACGGGCTTGCGAAAACGTTTTTGAGATCTTTGCCCGCAATAACAAAGGCGCCTCTCATGCCTGCCCCCGCGACTGGTTCTCTTCCGACGTTGTGAGCTTTAAGAATACGTCTTCCAGATTGAAGCTCTCTTGGCGCATCTCGAAAAGCCCTGCGCCACTGTTTACAACTTTGGCTGCAAGAGCAGCCGCCGTTTCTTTCGAGCCATCCGTATCGATTTCAAACGAGTCCGCACCGGCTGGCTGACGAAGAGCTGTCACTCCGCGCGTTTCTTTGAGGCTGGAAACCAAGGTCGGCACTTGCTGGTTCACACGCAAGAAGACTCGGCCTGAGTTCGACATCCGAGCGCTCAGGGATTCGATCGCATCTTGCATTACGATTTTCCCTTTGTTGATGATCACGATGCGCTGACACGAAGCCTGCACTTCCGGGAGAATGTGAGTCGAAAGTAAAACAGTGTGCTGCCCAGCGAGTTCTTTGATCAGTGAGCGAACTTCGGCGACCTGTCGCGGATCTAGGCCAACCGTCGGCTCATCAAGAATGAGGACTTCCGGGTCAGAGACCAAAGCTTGCGAAATACCAATCCTCTGTCGATAGCCTTTCGAAAGATTTTGAATCAAACGGGTTCGGACCGAACCGAGATCTGTTTTTTTGAGTGCGCGTTCGACAAGCTCATGAAGTCGCTCTTTTTCGACACCTTTTAGCTTCGCCACAAATTTAAGGTAGCTCTCGACGGTCATCTCACCGTAGACAGGCGGCGTCTCCGGCAGGTAGCCGATTTTCTTTTTAACTTCGAGAGGGTTCTCGAAAACGTCGAACCCAGCGACACGGACTGAACCGCTTGAGGCAGCCATGAAGCCAGTGATGATTTTCATCGTCGTCGTCTTGCCTGCGCCATTTGGCCCCAGGAAGCCAACGACCTCGCCTTTACGTACGGAGAATGACAAGTTGTCGACCGCGCGGTAGGGCCCGTAATTCTTCGTTAGATTGGCCACTTCGATCATGGTTTCCATGGGGAAAATGCTAATCGCCTTCCCCCTGGAGTCAAGCCCGACCGCGCGTCGTGATCAGGCGCTTAAAGACCGATTCTTCACAGCTTAGTGCGCATCGGCAACCGCGACCGGTTTGTTGCGGAATCGGATCCGCGCAAGCGGTATGAAGCCAAGCAAACAGATGATCGCGATCGTGTACATCAGCTGATTGAAACTCAGCATGAAGACTTGCGCCTGAATCTTACCGGCCAAGATCTTCATCGTCGATTGCGTTGGTGTAGCCGAACCCACTTGAGTCAGCATCTTGCTCGCCATGCCGCCCTGAAGCGCTTGAACGGTCTGTTGCGTTGGCACATCCAGCATCGAGACTTTGCTCGAAATATCAACATAGTTCTGATGGCTGTTCATGGTCAAAAGTGTGCCGACCAATGCGATACCAATACCGCCGCCGATCTGACGGGAGAGATTCAAAAGTCCCGAAACCTGACCGAGGTTGATGCCTTTGAACTGACTCAAGATCGAAGAGTTAATAGGCACAAACAAAAAGGCCATCGCAAAACCACGAATGTAGAGACCATGGAGAACATCCGAACTTCCGGCTTCCGTCGAAAGCTGAGCAAACGACACTGCGGCAGCTACGATCGAAGTAAAGCCGATTGCAACTAAAAGACGTGCATCGACTTTCTGCATGGCTTTGCCGATCATTGGCATCATCACAACCGTTACCAACGCGCCCGGCATAAACAAGAGACCTGTTTGAGTCGCGTCGTAATGGAGCGTGTTTGAAATAAAGATCGGGAGAATAAAGACGATCGCGTAGAGGAAGAAGCCCACCATCGTCATGAGCATAACCCCGTTTGCGACGATCGGATCTTTGAAGAGACGCAAATTCATGATCGGATCTTTTACGCGAAGTTCCCACCACACGAAGAGCGGCAAACAAATCGTGAAGGCCATCGTGCAAATGATGATCGCGTTCGATGAAAACCAATCGTCGGCCTCACCGCGCTCGAGCACGTACTGAAGGCTCCCGATGCCGATTGCGACCAAGATCAAACCCCACATGTCGATCGGACGTTTAGCCGGTGGCGCATTCGGAACAGCATCTTGGATCACGCCGTCTTGTTTCGCCACTTCGGGGCCAGGCGTTGGCTCGACGTTCTTGATTGCAATGTAGCCAAGGAAGAGCGCGATAATCCCCAGTGGAAGGTTGATGTTGAAAATCGAGCGCCAGCCGAATTGATCGGTCAGGTAACCGCCAACGACAGGCCCTAGAGTTGGACCAACCATGACGCTCATACCGAAGAGCGCGCCAGCCATGCCGGCCTTCTCTTTAGGAAACTGCTCGTAAATCAACGCCTGCGAAGTTGGTAGGAGCGCGCCCCCCGCGAGGCCTTGAAAAATACGGAAAACGATTAAGGTTGAAAGATTCGGAGCAAGACCACACGCGACCGACGTGATCGTAAATAAACCGATACACGTGAGGTAGTATTTGCGACGACCAAAGCGGTCACCAAGCCAAGCCGAGACCGGCAGCACGATCGCATTGGCGATGGCATAGCCTGTCACGACCATTGAGATATCTTCGAGCGTCGCGCCGAGGTTCCCCATCATGGATGGGATGGCGACGTTGACGATACTGGCATCGATAATCTCGAGCAGGCTCGCCAAAAGTGCGACGAATACGATGAGCTTGGCTTCGCGGTTCATGATCGGGCTTTCGGTTAGTGCTTACTGACTTTCACTTCAGCTGAAAGGCCTGCCTTCAACTGGTTGATATCTTGAGCGGACAAGTTCAAAAGCTTAATGCGCACCGGAATGCGCTGAACGACTTTCGTGAAGTTGCCTGTGGCATTGTCTGGCGGCAAAAGCGCAAACGTCGCACCGGTGGCCGAGTTCATCGATTCGACTTCACCTTTGAATGATCGACCGCCAATCGCGTCGACTTTTACTTCAACTCTGGCGCCGATCTTGAGTGAGTCGAGATCTGTCTCTTTGAAATTCGCTGTGACCCACCGATCTGCCGAACCGACGAACCCTAAGAGCGGCACGCCAGGTGCCGCGAGCTGGCCGACTTCAACCGACTTACGCGCGACGACGCCGTCAACCGGTGCTTTGATCTTCGTGTTGGAAAGGTTGAGTTCCGCCTGAGCGATTTGCGCTGACAAAGCGTCGTAGCGAGCACGCACGCCCGACACGTTTGCAAGTGTCTGGTCGTATTGTTGCTGAGAGACGGCTTCGCTCTTATAGAGGTTCGAAATCCGACCGAAGTTTTTCTCGGCGTCGCGACGAGCGGCTTCGAGACCCAGTTGCTCCGCCTTCAACTGCGCGAGCCCGTTTTGATAATCGCGCTCATCGAGTTCGACGAGAACGGTATCCTTTTTTACGTGCATGCCTTCCGTGAAATTGACTTTCGTGACGTAGCCACCAACCTTGGGCGCAAGCATCACGGAATTTGCCTGAATCTGCGCATTGTCCGTTTTCACGTACATAATGAATTCATAAAGGAAATACGCGACGCCGAGGCCGACGACGACACCGATCGCTGTTAAAATCTTCTGCTTCTTCGACATCTGCTACCTCTAAACGAAATTAGAAAACTAAGTGTTATTGAAATTGAAATAAGTTTTGACCGGTCGCGACTTCGAGATTGATGAGCGCTTCGACCGCGCCAATCTGCGAATTCACAACGCCCGCGCGTGCTCGGAACAATTCAGCTTCGGCATCGAGAAGATCCGTATTTGTGCGTGTTCCAACGCGGCGACCTTCTTTGGCTAAACGAACGCTTTCTGTCGATTTTGCGAGGTCATTGGTGCGGGCTTGATAAACGCTCGCGTAGTAAAGATAGCGACGGCGCCAAAACTCGAAATCGTTTTTTGACTTCAAGCGCGTCAACTGAAGAGTCTTTTGCGCCTGAACCTTTTGCTCAACAGCCTGACGATCGCGGGCATATGAAACACCGCCATCGAATAAGTTCCAATTCAGGTTGACCGCAACGCTGTAGGCGTCACGGAAGCCATCGCCCGTAAACTCGTTGTTCAAGTTATTATAATGTTGGTATTGACCGCCGAGGCTTACGCGCGGAACCCAGAACTTGTTCGCAGCGCTCGCTGCGCTCTCGAGACCTTCTACTCGGTGCTCGAGCGCGTGGAGATCTGAACGCTTTGATTCGTCGTACTTTAAGTCTTTCACCAGTTCAGGCGCGAGAACTGGCAACTGCCCCTGAAGCTTGCGGTCAGCGACTTCGATCCCGACGAGCTCACCTAAGCGCAACATGCTCACCGACATGTTATCGGTGGCATTTAGAAGTTCAGAGCGCGCTTCACTCGCTTGAACGTCAACTCGGAGGACATCGAACTTTGTGCCAGCGCCCGCTTTCTTAAAGAGCTGCACGTCATTCAAATGGTCTTCGAGTGTTTTCAAGTTCGCTTCAGCCACGTCACGCAACGTTTGCGCCGCAAGGGCTCTATAAAAAAGAAGCACGACGTTGCGTGAGCCTTGGAACTTCGTCCAATCGAGGTCTTGCTTGCCCGCCTTTTCCATCGAGCGCGCGGAATTGTATCGCTGCACATTCGAGAAGCCGTCAAAAAGAACCCAGTTCATGCCCAAACCGTAAATTGTGGTCGGTAGAATCTGCGGAACGACTGCGGGGTTACCGCCGAACATGATGTTCGTATAGAGCCACTCGCGATCCAAGAGCCGAGTCGCCTGAGCCTGAACGGTTGGCAGGAAAGCCGAGAAAGATTCGACCCGCTTCCATGATGTTTCTTCAGTCGCGGCCGCGGCGCGCGCGACAGTTGGCGATTGATCGAAGTCACCTAAAGCTTCGTT